>JAICHN010000044.1 GCA_025924845.1 Chloroflexota bacterium
CCACGTATGAACTGGCCGACATGGAGTGTACGCCGACCAACGAGCTTGGCGTTCGACGGCAGGACTTGGTCCCCCAAATGCGCGCCGACCAGTGGTTATGGCTGACCGAAGGCAGTGAGCGCGGCGTCGGAAAATGGGGACCGCCCCTCGCCAATGTGCGCTCGGTCGGCGCCTTGCCCGCGAGCGCCTGGCCGCTGCTCACCGAGGGACTCGCCACGGTGGCGCGCATGGCAAGCGTCCAGGACGTATTTTACGACCCATTGCCCCGTTAGCCTGCGCCGCTCCGCCGCGATTGCGCCGGACCTACAAGCAGGCTTCTCGGGGCGCTATTCACCCGGGATATAGCCACACCCACAGACCCGCACGCCGGCTCAAGGTACTTGTCTGAAGATCGGCGGGCGCCCACTCGCGTTACTATGTGTAACGCACGGGCGGTCGACTGGGACCGGGATAACATCGGGCGAGAAAGAGTGGGTGGCGAGCGGTGGTAATCATAATGGAGGCCGGAGCGTCGGCCGGTCAACTGGCCGTGGTGCTCGATCGAGTGACCGAAAGCGGCTTCAAGGCCCACGTCAACGACGGGGTCGAACGCAAGGTCGTCGCCGTATTGGGCGAAGTTGACATCGACAAGGTCGAACTGCTCGAGCAGTTCGAGAATCTACCCGGTGTGGAACGGGTCAATCTCATATCTGCTCCGTTCAAGCTGTCGTCTCGCCAGTATCAGCCCGAGGACCAGATTGTGAGCGTCGGCGGCGTACAGATCGGCGGCACGCAAGTGGTGATCATGGCCGGGCCGTGCAGCGTGGAATCGGAAGACCAGATTCTCGAGGCGGCGCACGCCGTGAAGGACGCGGGCGCCGGCGTGTTGCGCGGCGGCGCCTTCAAGCCGCGCAGCTCGCCGCACAGCTTCCAGGGACTCGGCGAGTTAGGGCTCAAGCTGCTGGCCGAGGCGGGGAAAGCAGTCGGTTTACCGGTTGTCACCGAGGTCATGGACGCTCATGATGTGGATCTGGTGTGCAAGCACGCCGGGATGCTGCAAATCGGTGCGCGCAACATGCAGAACTTCACGCTCCTACGCGCTGTCGGCCTCAGCAAGCATCCCGTGCTGCTCAAACGAGGGCCGGGCTGCCGAATCAAAGATCTGCTCATGGCGGCGGAGTATGTGCTCTGTGAAGGAAACAGCCAGGTCGTGCTGTGCGAACGAGGCATCACTACCTTCGAGGATGCCGCACGCAACACCACGGATATTAACGCGGTACCGATTCTGAAGGAACTGAGCCACCTGCCGGTCCTGCTCGACCCCAGTCACAGCACCGGAGAGTGGCGCTGGGTGACGCCCATCGCCCGCGCCGCCATCGCGGCCGGGGCCGACGGGCTGATCGTGGAAGTACACCCAAATCCGCAATACGCCCGATCCGACGGCAGACAGTCGCTGAAGCCGGCGCGATTCGCCGAATTGATGAGCCAGGTCCGCGCCGTGGCGACGGCGGTGGGACGCACCATGTAGGTTTCCTTACGTCTTCCGGCCCACGTAGAGCAGATGGCCGGCCATACCATGGATGGCCGGATCGTCGGCAGTGCGAAGAAGCATCTCGATCGTTGCCTCGTATGTGGCGGGATCAGTGTCCGCCAATTCCGCAACAATACCTTGCAGATCCGGCACGATGCTCTCCGTGGCCAGGAGCGTGCATGCCCGTACGCCAAACCGCTCGAAAAAAAGTTAGAGACACCACACTGCTGAACCATGAAGGAAGCCGTTGTGTGCGGAGGGGCGATCATGCCGAACTTATGCCCCTATGGCATGGGCTGGGGCGTGGTGGTGGGTCCGCGCACCACGACAACGCCCTTATGCCAGGTGACAGGGTCAATGCGGAGATTGCGCACCCCACCGCTGTCGTACCCCGGCCCCCCCGTCCAGGCATGGTAAGCCAACCACCAACCGCCGCCGGGACCTTTAAAGAGGGAGCCGCCGCCCGGTCCGGTTACCGCCTTCGTACCGTGCAGAATGGGATTCCCCCGATACTTGGCGAAGGGACCAAGCGGTGAGGATGCAGTGGCGTAGCCCATGGCGTAGTCATGCTGCCAGTCATTTCCCGAGTAGAACAGATAGTACGTCGGCCCGTGCTTGACCATGAATGGAGCCTCGACCGTACTGAAATAAAGGCCGTGTTCCCAGGGTTGTGACAGCGTGAACAGCTGCTTGCGAGTGCCGGCAGCATGGAGCAGATCCGCGGCTAGGGGGAGGACCGAGATGCTGTGGTAGGGGTTGTCGACCGAGAGGTAGAGGTAGGCTTTGCCGTTGCCGTCGATGAAAGGATCGGGATCGATATAGCCCTGGCCGGTATGGTCGGCGCAGGCGATCGACCCGTGATCGGTGAACGGTCCAGTCGGCCTCTTCGCGGTCGCCACGCCGATGCAATGCTGTCCGGTCATGATGCTGTGGCCCACGTAGTACAAATAATATATGCCCTTGCGGACCAGCACATCCGGCGCCCACCAATCAGTAGTGCTCCAGTCCGGGGCACTGGTAAAGGCATCGGCGACGTAACGCCAATGGACCAGATCCGTGGAACGGAGGATAGGGAACAGGTGATTCAGCGGTTGCCAAGCGGTGGTGGTGCCGTAGGCATAATAGGCTCTGCCGACCTTGAGCACGAACGGGTCCGGGAAATCTCGGGCGAACACCGGGTTGCGATAGGTCTGCCTGGCCGTGCCGGCAGTCGAGGCGCCGCGACTGTATCCGGGGCGGGCGTCCACGCCGGCGGGCAGAAGGAGCAGCAATACCATCACGGCAAGCACCATCGGTAGGAGGCGGAGCGATGCTGGACGACGCTTTTCCGCTGCACGGCGCCCTATGATCTCTACATGCATGATTGCTTTATAGTACCACCAACCCAGCCCGGTGAGCGGGACACTTTCGACGACGAAACGGGGGTACGTGCCGGCGACATTTCGACCGAATCGTTTTCCACATCGCGCACGGTGCGATACCATGCGGGAATAGATGATGCGCGCCCACAACTGATTGAGGCGCGCGGCAGCCACCCACCGGACGCAGCGACTCGGCATTCAACGCGCCCGAACTTCCAAGAAGTGTTGAGGGAACTAGGATGAGCGACGGTACCTTGCAGGTGCCACGCGGCATGGGCAGCTTCGAGTTGATGCGGACGCTCAACCGCCTGTCGGTGCTCAACGCGGTGCGCCGTCATGGTACGCTTTCGCGGGCCCAGATCACGGAGAAAACCGGCCTGACCTCCGGCGCGATTACCTATATCGTGGAGGAATTACTCCAGGCGCGTCTGCTCAACGAAGTGGGCCATGGGAAATCGAGCGGCGGGCGCAGGCCGATTCTTCTAGAGTTAAATCCGGGCGCCGTACATGCCATTGGGGTCAACCTGGGCGTGGGCCACATGGTCGCGGTGGTGCTGGACCTGGGAGCCAGGGTGGTACACCGCCTCGTCGCGGAGACACCAGGCGGAGCACCGGTCCCCGAAGTGCTTGACACTTTGGCACGTCTGATCGATTGCCTGGTAGACGAGAGCGGGCTGGCACGGGACTCGATAAACGGCGTGGGAGTCGGCGTACCGGGGCAGCACGACCTGGATCACGGGGTCGTTCGCTTCTCGCCCAACCTGGGCTGGCGAGATGTACCTTTCCGAGCGATGCTGGCCGCGCGCGTACCCTGGCCGGTCATTCTGGATAACGACGTGCGCGCCGCTACCCTGGCCGAGAAATGGTATGGAGTGGGCCGCGATGTGGACATGTTCGCCTGCGTCTTCGTGGGCACCGGCGTGGGAGCGGGCATCGTCATGCACGGGCAATTGCTGCGCGGACCCAGCGGCACGGCGGGCGAGCTTGGCCATACCACCCTCGTGGAAGACGGGCCGCGTTGCTCCTGTGGCAACTACGGTTGCCTGGAGGCCCTGATTTCGCGACGCGCCGTGGTGCGAATGGCCGCGGCAGACATGACCAATGGGCGACCAGGATTGCTCCGCGAACGTAGTGGAGGCGACCCGGCCGGCGTTACCCTGGAAATGGTCATTGAAGCAGCGCGCGAGGGCGACGTGGGGGCCACGGCGGCCCTCTGGCGGGCCGGTCATTACCTGGGGATCGGCCTCGCGAACCTGGTCAACCTGTTTAACCCACGAGTAGTAGCGGTCGGCGGCTCCGTGGCCCGCGCCGGCGACCTGATTCTGGTACCGGCACGAACCGCTCTGGAGGCGCGCGCCCTGGCGGAGCCGTGCTCACTTGTCCAGTTGGTCGCCCCTACCCTGCACGACCCAGGCGCCATTGGCGCCGCCACCCTGGTGTCGCGCCAGTTGTTCTTCCCCCCGCTGTTTGAGGGCGTGACGGGCGATACGGTGGGCCAGGAGCATAGCCTGGCCACCCTGCGCGATTGGGTGACCGTCACCAGCGTAGCCGCCGGTTAAAGGACAAGGGCAACTCGGCAGGCCAACGGGCATTGACGCCTTATACCCTCGGTGCTATTATTTTTCTGAGTTCTCTCAACTATTAAACATAGTAGAGGGTGACAGTGACTTCCCCGAGAAATGCGATCGGCCGTGACGAGAGGAGGGTGCGCCTGTAGAGGGTCGCCGGCAGGATCGATCCTGCCGTGTGACGAGACGAGCGGAGCAGTAATCATTGCAGACTTGTGCATAGAAGGAGGGGTCTGGTGAAAAGTTCACCAAGTCCGATCACCGGCGGCACGCCATTCCGACACCGTCTTCCCCAGGTCACCGGGACGTTCGTACGATCGATGGCCGTGGTTTCCCTGCTCGGAGGCGTGCTGCTTGGCAGCGGCGGCATCGCCGGCACGGCCGCCCGCGCGGCATCGCCCGTGACGCTCAATTTCTGGAACGGCTTTACAGGTCCCGACGGGCCGGCCGTGGTGGCCCTGGTTAAGCAGTTCAACGCCTCCCATCCCGATATTCAGATCAATATGACTATTGAGCCCTGGGATACTCTCCTTCAGAAGCTGCCGCTCAGTCTTCGCGTGGGCAAGGGTCCGGATATCGCGGGCCTCAGCAATCAATACATCCCGCAATACGCGCAGGCAGGGCTGATTCAGCCGATTGACACCGTGTATGGGTCCGGCGGCATTGATAAGAGCGTGCTTCCCAGTGGAGTCCGCCAAATTTTGCAATACAACGGCCATTACTATGCCGCGCCTATGACCGTTGACCCGATCATGATGTACTGGAATAAGACGCTGTTCAAGAAGGCGGGCCTGAGCGGCGCACCGAAAACCTGGAGCGAGTGGCAGGCGGACGCCGTAAAGCTCACCAAACATGTCAACGGCACCGACCAATACGGCCTCGCACTGGCCGACAATAACACAATCCCGAACTGGCCGATCTTTATCTGGGACAATGGCGGCGACATTATCAGTGCCGACGGCAAGACGCCGATGATTGATAACCCAAAGTCGATCGCAGCCGTCTCCCAGTGGGCGAACCTGATGATCAAAGATCGCATCAGTCCTCCCGCGCTTTCGGGCGCCGATGCCGACAAGCTTTTTCAGACCGGTAAGGCGGCCATGGAAATGACCGGCCCCTGGGCAACCTCCGGTTTTACCCAGGCTAAGATTAACTATGACGTGGCGATGGTCCCCAAGGGAGCCGGTGGACCGGTCACCGCGGGCAACGCCGACGTGTTGGTCCTCAGTAAGTCCTCTTCCAACCTTGCCCAGGCAAAAGTCTTCATGACCTGGTGGAATTCCAAGTCGGCCGAAGAGTATCTGGCCATTCACTCCGGACACCCGCCGGTTCGCACGGATATGGGAAATGATCCCAAGCTCAGCGCCAATCCGTGGGTACACAAGTTCGCGGTGGGCACGCCATATGCGCGCTTCTACCTTGGGAACATCAAGAACTACGCACAGATTGATGCCGACGTGATCACTCCGGCCCTACAAAGCATCGAATTCGGCAAGCAGAGCGCGAAGGCGGCCCTTTCGGCTGCCGCCACGAAAATGGCCAAGCTGCTGTAAGACGCCGCACGAGGCGGGCGGGTGCTGCCCGCCCGCCTCCTCGGTTTGGCGCCTAAAGGAACGATGCTATGTCGAGCGTGATCGGAGTCCGGCGACGACGAATGAATCGCCTGCAAGCACGCCGGATCCTCATTGGCTATCTGTTTGTCCTGCCCAGTCTCAGCGTGCTTGGCCTTTTCGTCGTCTGGCCGATCATTCAGACCATCTGGATGAGCTTTAACAACGTCGATTTTCTCAACCAGTCCAGCATGTGGATAGGGGCGGACAATTATCGTGGGCTGGCATCCGATAGCCGCTTCTGGAACGCCCTACGAAATACGGCGTTCTACACGCTCGGGGTTGTTCCGGTGGGCCTTATCCTCTCCTTGCTTGCCGCTCTGGCGCTGGCCCAGCCGCTGCGCGGGCGCTCCCTGTTCCGCGCCGGCTTCTTTTTGCCCGTGGTGAGTTCGTTCGCCGTCGTGGCGATCGTCTGGCAGTTTTTGCTGAACCAGGACATCGGCATCCTTGCCTACTGGTCACGCATCCTGCATTTGCCGGCCGCTGCCTGGCTCAACAGCACCGTGTGGGCGCTGCCGGCGGTAATCATCGTCGGTATCTGGAAGGGTCTTGGCTTCAACATGGTGATCCTGCTGGCCGGGATAATGGGTATTTCAGACACCTACTATGAGGCGGCGGCGATCGACGGGGCCGGGCCCTTCACGCGGTTCTTCCAGATTACGCTCCCCATGCTGAGACCCACCGCGCTCTTCGTCCTGGTGATGGCGGTCATCGGCTCCTTCCAGGTGTTCGACCAAGTCTACGTAATGACTCGCGGCGGGCCGCTGTTCAGCACCGAGACGATCGTGACCTATCTGTACCACCAGGGATTTGAACTCTATCAAATGGGTTATGCCTCGGCTATCGCCGTGGTCCTCTTCGTCATCCTGCTGGTCTTAACCTTCTTCCAGCTGAAGTTTCTGCGGTACAACGATGTCGACTAACCCTACTCCTGACAACGTGGCTGTATCACCGGTGGGTATGGCCGCTCGCGCGCGGACTCGAGCCCGAAGCCGACGTCAAATAGGCCATGCGGTGCTCTATATCGTGCTGATCATCGCCACGCTCGCCATGATTTTTCCGTTCATCTGGATGTTGCTCACCTCGCTGAAACCCGAATCCGAAGTAGTACGCTACCCACCACAACTGTGGCCGAACGTCTGGACCCTGGTTTCCTATGAGAACATATGGTCGCGCGTCCCGTTTGCGCGCTTCTTTCTAAACACGCTCATCTTCGCGGGCGGGGTTACCTGCATCTCGCTGTTCCTGGATTCGCTCACGGCCTATGCCGTGTCACGGTTGCGCTTTCCAGGCCGTGACGCGATCTTTCTAGGCATCCTGGCCTTGCTGATGGTGCCGTTCCAGGTCACCCTGGTTCCTCTGTTCAATCTCGTCTTTCAGTTCGGTTGGCTCAACACCTACGCGGGACTGATCGTGCCGCGGGCAACCAACGCCTTCGGTATCTTTATGTTGCGCCAGTTCTTCATTACTGTTCCCACCGAATTGGATGAGGCGGCGCGCATCGACGGCGCGGGCGAGTTCGCCATCTACTGGCGGATCATCCTGCCGCTCTCCAAGTCCGCGCTCGCTACCCTCGCCGTGTTCCACTTCATGTACAACTGGAACGACTTCCTCTGGCCGCTGGTCATCACCACCTCCAGCGACATGGAAACGCTGCCCGCAGGCCTGGCGCTGTTCATGGGCCAGCACGTTGTCGAATATTCATTGCTCTGCGCGGGCGCGGCGCTGGCCCTGGCGCCTCTGATCATCGCGTTTTTTGCCGCGCAACGCTATTTCGTGCAGGGCATCACGCTCGGCGCCGTGAAGGAATAATTTGGTGAGTTCCAGTGAATCCGCCGGACCGATGTCCGCCTCAATCCAGGTCGATCTCGCGAAAGTGATCGGCAAGGTCCATCCACACATCTTCGGGCACTTCATCGAGCATCTGGAAGACTGCATCTCTAACGGACTGTGGGCTGAGCTCCTGCAAAACCGGAAGATGGCTGGACACGACGCCACCTACTACGGCGTGGTCGCCGGCTGGAAGCCGGTGGGCACCGACACGGTGCGTATACACCGGCGTCCCTACCGAGGCGATGACGAACAAGCCCACCATGCCGGCCCTGTCGCCTTCGTCCACGACAACACACAGTATTATGTGGCGGGCGACTTTGGGCGCGGGCAAGCGCAGCGCGTAGATATTCGGCGCGCCCTGAATCGACCCTGTGGGATTGGACAGGATCATCTTGGTCTCCGTGCCGGGCAACCTTACATCGGCTATGTCGTCCTGCGTGCGCGGGCGATCACGCGGGTCACGATCGCGCTGGGCAATCAAACCCATGAGATCGAGGGGATTGGGGACGAGTGGCAACAGTTCCCGTTCACCTTCGTGCCGGATAGCGCGGCGGATGATGCCCTGTTTTCGATCACGACCGATCAGCCGGGCACGCTCTGGATCGGTCTGGCCTCTTTGATGCCCGGCGATAATCAGGCCGGTTGGCGGCGCGACGTGTGCGATCTGGCCCGCGCGCTCAAGCCGCCGATCATTCGCTATCCCGGCGGCAACTTCGCTTCGGCGTATCATTGGCTCTACGGCATCGGGGAGCGTGGCCGGCGCCCCGTCCGCCTGGACCGCGCCTGGCAGACTTTTGAGCCGAACGACGTCGGCACCGATGAGTTCATGACGCTCTGCCGGCTGTTAGACGCGGAGCCCTATTTGTGCGTGAATATGGGCGACGGCACGCCCGAAGAGGCCGCCGCCTGGGTGGAGTACTGCAACGGCCCCTTAAGCTCGCACTATGGAGGGATGCGCGCGGCGAACGGCCATCCCGAGCCGTACAACGTGATCTATTGGGGTCTGGGCAATGAGGTATACGGGAACTGGCAGGTGGGTCACGTGGACGCCGAGACGTACGCCCATGACTGCGTGAAGTGGGCGCGCGCCATGCGTGCCGCTGATCCCGGGGGAGGGCAGCGGCTCAAGCTGCTTGCCGTGGGCGCCACCCCCGACTTCTGGCCGGAGTGGAACGAGGCCGTGGTACGGATCGCGGGCGAGCACATTGACTACATCACCCTGCATCATTATGCCCAGGCCGACGAAGATGCATCGCGCGACGACCAGTATTGGCTGGCGGTCACGGCGCCCTCGCGTATCGGCGACCTGATCGCGGCGGCGCGCACCACGATTGATGCACACGCGGCAGGCGGAAAACGGATCCCCATCTCATTCGACGAATGGAACGTCATTCATCGCCACGCCAAATATCCCCGGGTGACCGCCAATGGAGACTGGCCCGCGATCGAGCACCAGGCGCTGTTCACTACGCTGGGTGAGCAGGTTGGCGTCGCCCGGCAAGAATACGCCCTGGTCGACGGCTTGTATGCCGCCTTGTTTTTCAATGTCCTCCTCCGAAACGCCGACCATGTGACCATGGCCAACCAAGCCCAGCTGGTGAACCTATTCGGCCTGATCGAGACAGGCCCTGTCGGCGCCTACGGTACGGCGGAGTATCACGCCTTCCGGCTGTACGTCGAACAGAGCGGTCCCATCGCCTTGACGGTACGCGTGGATTCGCCGACCTTTGAGGTCCGGGCAACAGGCAACCTGCCGGCGCGGCAGGGGGAGCCGTACCTCGATGTCGCGGCGACGCGTGACGACGCACGCCGGAAGCTCTGGCTGCACGTGGTCAACCGCCATCCTCGGGAAGCAATTGCGGCTCGGATCGAAGTCGGCGCCGACATCACTGAGGCAGTACACCATATTCTGGGTGGGGGCGGGCCCTGGACGCGCAATTCCTTGACCGATCCCGACGCTGTTGCCGTACACTCCGCGAGCCTAGACTGGGTTGGCTCCGGCCCGCTCACGTTCCCGTCCTGCTCGGCCTCCTCAATCGAACTGACCCTGGCGGAGCCCTGAACCGGCTGGATGATCGAAGGGCAGCGCGAGTGCGGGGATTAAGGCAGCGCCGGCCGCGGAGCTTTGCAGGGCGCGGGACCGTTATATCGAGAAGGACACTCTGAGCCGGGATCTTCCAAGCTATGAAGTGGAGCGAGTAATGAGCGAGCACAGTGCCGAGACCCTACATCCACGTCCCCAAAAGGCCCGAGCGCATTGGACCGATCTCGGCGGTGTATGGAAATTCGCCCATGACGATGCCGACCAGGGCCTGCGTGAAGGGTGGCCGGGCCGAGACGAGGTGTTCCAAGGCCGAATCACGGTGCCCTTTCCTCCCGAATCACCGGCGAGCGGAGTTGGCGAAACGGGCTATCACCCCGTGGTGTGGTACCGGCGCACCTTCTCGGCCGTGAACCGGAGGCCCCATGAGCGGCTGATCCTGCACTGCGGCGCCATCGACTACCGGGCGCGGGTCTGGGTGAACGGCCGGCTGGTCGCCATGCATGAAGGGGGGCACACGCCCTTTAGCGCCGACATTACCGACGTGCTGGTGCCCGGTGACGAGCAAACGCTGGTGATCCGGGCCGAGGATCAGCCGCGTGACCTGGCGCAACCTCGCGGCAAACAGGATTGGCTCGACGAACCGCACGCGATCTGGTATCACCGCACGACCGGGATCTGGCAACCGATCTGGCTGGAAGCGGTGCATCCAACGCATATCACCACCCTTCGCTGGACTCCGAGTACCAATCCAGGGGCGCTCAGCCTGGACCTTACCCTGCGACGCGCCTCCGACCACCCGCTGCGGGCGCGCGTGCGCCTGTCGCTCCACGGGAGGACCCTGGTGGATGACACCTACGCGGTTGAGGGGAGGGAGGTGACACGCGCCATGGTGCTCACCCCTGCCGGCACGGGCCTCGAGGCCGATCAGCTCTTTTGGTCCCCCGATCATCCCAATCTGATCGAGGCGACAGTCAGCCTGATTCAGGGCGAGGAGGTGCTTGATGAGGTCCAGAGCTATGCCGGTCTACGCAGTGTGGGTACCGATCACGGCCGCTTCTATCTCAATGGCAGGCCCACCTATCTTCGCATGGCGCTCCATCAGGGCTATTGGCCGGAGTCGCACCTGGCCGGACCCAGCGCCGAGGCGCTGCGCCGTGAGGTGGAGCTTGCCCTGGAACTGGGTTTGAATGGACTGCGCATCCACCAGAAGGTCGAAGATCCGCGCTTCCTTTACTGGTGCGATCGTCTGGGCCTGCTGGTGTGGGGGGAGATGGCCAACACATTTATTTTCTCCACGGAGGCAGTCACTCGCCTGACCCGTGAGTGGCTGGAGGTGCTGGAGCGGGACTATAGTCACCCATGCATCGTCGCCTGGACGCCGCTCAATGAATCCTGGGGCGTGCCCAACCTGCGCGAGGATGCCGCACAGCGCCACTTCCTGCGGAGTCTCTACCACTTGACCAAGACATTGGACCTCACGCGGCCCGTAATCGGTAACGATGGCTGGGAGCAGTTGGAGACCGACATATTCGGTATCCACGACTACAGCTTTTCCGGTCCTACCCTGACCAATCGGTACGGGACCGCCGAAGCCCTGGCCAATACGCTGGCTCATGTGCAGCCGGGTCTTCGGGTGCTTGCGCTTAGCGGGGCGGTAGCCGAAGGCACGCCGTTCATGCTCACCGAGTTCGGCGGGATCAGCTATCGGCCGCAAGCCGGTGAACGCTGGTTCGGCTACGGCACAGTGGGTGACCGTCCAACCTATCTGGCCAAGTACAAGGAGTTGGTTGAGGCGGTGCTGGCCTGTGCGCCCATCGCCGGCTTTTGCTACACCCAGTTAACCGACACTCGACAGGAGACCAACGGCCTGCTCACCGAGAACCGCGAGCACAAGCTCGATCCGGAGGCGATTCGAGCGATCAATCGGGGGCCGGCCGCATCTCTGGCCGGAGACGCGATCATACAACTGCGGAAGAACCAGGAAGCCGAGCCGGGAAGCGAGTAAAAGCGAGCCTAACGGCGCAGCACCTCCACGCTGTCGGCGCGGCCCACCACGACTTGCTCGGTCATGCCGAGAAAGAGGCCGTGTTCGACCACGCCGGTCAACCCCTTGATGACAGGGCCAAGGCTTGGCAAGTCGGTGCCCTGGTCAAATCGGCAATCGAGAATATAATTGCCGCCGTCGGTCAAGAAGGGCTTATCACCGCTCATCCGCCGCTCGGGAAGTGCGCCCAGGGTACGGAGGGCGCCGCGGGTGAGGGTCCAGCCGAAGCAGACGACCTCAACCGGTACGGCGGTATGGTCGCCTAGCCTGTCCACCACCTTGTTGGCGTCCACCACAATGACGAAACGGGCCGCCGCCGAAGCCACTACCTTCTCGCGCAATAGGGCCCCGCCAAGGCCCTTGATCAAATTAAGGGCTGGATCGACCTCATCGGCGCCGTCAATCGCCAGATCGAGCCGAGGATGTTCCTCAAGGGAGCATACTTTAAGCCCGAGCGAGAGCGCCAGGTTACCCGTGGCTTCCGAGGTAGGAACACCCTCGAAGCGCAGCCCATCCTTCGCGCGGCGGGCCAGGGCACGAACCACAAGTGTAGCTGTGCTGCCGGAGCCAAGGCCAAGCACCATTCCATCCTCGACCAGGCCGGCGGCATAATTCGCGGCGCGTTCCTTCATCGAGGAAACCTCGGCGGTGTCGGTGCTCATCGGCAATCCCTTCCGTTTTCCGCCATGGTATCACCGAATGCGCCCCGGGGAGGGGGAAAGGATGCCGTCGGCGGTCGTGGAGCTACGGGATTGCATCCACTGAACTCTTGCTCGTATAGTACTGTCAGGTTGTCAGGCCATTTTGACGTTCGGACTTCGCTGTCTTGACGCTATGCAATCCCCGTCTTCACGGCGGTAGTTATTTCTTTCAGGGAGGACATCGTGCGGCATCGTCGGAACATCACTCCCGCCCAAGGCGCTATGGACGACATCGAGCGCTCTTATCAGGCCGGCAACCTCTCGCGGCGCCGCTTCGTCGCCGCCTTGGCGGCGGCCACAGCCACGTTGACCTTCGGCGGTTCACTAGGTACGGCGCGGGCCGCGGCCGAGCGGCGAGCCGAGGTGCTTGACGGGCTCGTCGCCCCTCGTATGGGCGGTACGCTCAAGGCGGGCCTGACCGGGCAGCCGGATCAGCTCGACCCCGCCACCTCCTCCGTATATACGGCGGCCCAGATCTACGACAACATCTTTGATAAATTGTTGGTACTCGATCGGAACGGCAAATTCCTTCCCGCCCTGGCCACCTCCTGGCGACAACTCGATAGCAAAACGTGGCAGTTTAATCTGGTGCATAACGCCGTATTCCACAACGGCGAACCGATGACCGCTCAGGATGTGCGGTATACCTTCCAGCGCATCCTCAATCCTAAAACGGCAAGCGCCTACACGCCGCTGTTTTCGGCTATCGCCAACGTGCAGGTGGTAGACAAGTACACTGTCCGGTTCCATCTATCGGCGCCGTTCGGACCATTCCTGACCAACCTGGCCGCGAACGGTGAAATCGTCAATGAAAAGGCCATTTCCTCGCTCGACCCCAATCGCCACCCCATCGGGACCGGCCCCTTCAAGTTCAAAGAGTGGGTGACGAGCGATCATGTCACGCTCGATCGCTGGCCAAGCTACTACCAGGCCGGTCATCCTTACCTTAACAGCATTGTCTTCCGAGGTATGCCGGTGGATGAAAGCCGCCTCGCCGCGCTGCAAAGCGGCGATGTGAATTGGGTTGATGCGGTGCCGCTGCAAGATGTAACCCGGCTTCGCAAGGGTACCAATCCCGTGTTCATGACCGCCAACAACGCCGGACTCCCCGATTTTCTCACCTTTGTAGTCGACAAACCGCCGTTCAACAACAAGAAGCTGCGCCAGGCAGTGGCGTGGGCGATAGACAAGCGGGGGATCCTGGCTCTCGCCTATTCCGGGGTGGGCGAGGTCGGCTCCGAGGAAGTACCGACCGGAAGCATCTGGTATACGAACGGCGACCCCTATCGCGCCGGGCCGAATCTCGCCAAAGCTCAGCAGCTTTTGCACGAGGCCGGTTACCCCAATGGGCTCACCATCGAGTATCTTGGTTTGCCGGAGTATCCCGAATTGCTCAAGACCGGGGAGATCGTCAAGGAGCAACTGGCGCAAATCGGTATTACCATGAACATCGTTCAACTGGAGGTCGATCCCTGGAGCAACCGACTGGTCAAGAAGCAATATCAAGTTACGTCGGCCTATCAGGAGCGGACCATCGACCCCGACAATTTCTACAGCCTCCTCCTCACCCACGAGGCAACCTTGAACTACACGGGCTACAACAATCCGGCGTTCGACGCTTTGGTGCGCCAGGCAAAACAAACCTCCGATTTCAAAACGCGAAAGAGTATTTACGCCAAGCTTCGGGCGATTATGTTCGAGGACGTACCCAATATCTTTGTCCACTATGAAACGCTGAACTATGCCATGCAGCCCCGCGTCCAGGGCGTGCAGGTGCTACCCTCCCTGGAACTGCGGTTTAAGGATGTCTGGCTAACCTGAGGTTAGGTAGACCGGAGACCACGATGACTGCCCTTGCCTTTGCCGGGCGCCGCATGCTGCAGGCGGTGCCCGTCCTATTCGCGATGAGCATCTTCGTCTTCGCGATTATCCATCTCACCCCAGGCGATCCAGTACAGGCGGCCCTGGGCTTGAGCTATTCGCCGCGGGCCGCCGCGGTATTGCGCCATGCCATGGGCCTCGACCGGCCGATCGTAGCCCAGTATTTCAGTTGGTTGGGAGGGATCCTGCATGGGGATTTTGGGCGGGATCTGATCTCTCATCAGCCGTTAAGCGAGCTGTTGGCCCAACGTCTGCCCGTGACCCTCGAACTCACCTTCCTGTCGATGGGCGCCGCCGTATTGTTGGCCGTGCCGTTCGGCGTGGCGGCGGCGCGGCGTCCAGGCGGCGCTATGGATCGCGTCCTGGGCGGCGTCACGTTGCTGGGCATCTCGATCCCGGATTTCGTACTTGGCACCTTATTGATCCTCCTGTTCGCCGCCGCTTTGAACTGGCTTCCACCAGAGGCATATATACCGTTTACCCAAAGCCCCTCGGATAACCTGCGCCATCTGGTGCTGCCCGTAATCAGCCTCGGCCTGGCGCAGGTCGCCTATATCGCCCAGACAACCCGCGCCGCCATGCTGGAGGTGCTCGGACAGGACTACGTTGCCTTTCTGCGCGCCAAGGGCATATCGGAAGGGGTGATAGCCTACAAGCACGCCCTGCGCAACGCGGCGCTGCCGGTCATCACCGTCATCGGCGTGCAGTTCGGTACCTTGCTCGGCGGTGATATCGTGGTGGAAAACGTCTTTGCGCTGCCGGGAGTCGGTAAGATGGTCGTGGACGCGGTGTCCACCCGTAACTATCCCATCGTGCAGGGTGGGGTTCTGATTATCGCGGTCATCTTTATCCTGGTCAATTTGCTTACCGACATCCTCTACCTGGTCTTCAATCCGCGCCTCAATTCGGCAAGCCGGTGAAAGTGAGCTCGGGCGCCGGCTCCCTGCGAATCCCGGCGCCGCAATGGTCCTGCCTGCGCGCCGGTGTGTCATGGTTGGCGCGGCATCGAGCGCTGAGCGGCGGCGCGGCATTGGTGGCACTTCTCGTGTTCGCGGCCTTCTGCGCACCTCTGATCACCCCCTACACCTATCACGCCATGTACTATAATGCGGTCCTGGCAGCCCCAAGCCCCAGCCATATATTCGGTACGGACGGGCTGGGCCGTGATGTCTACACGCGGGTGGTGTACTCATTTCAGGTCTCGCTCCAGGTGGCATTCGGATCGGTTGCCCTGTCCCTACTGGTGGGCGTGCCCCTGGGACTGATGGCGGGCTATTGGGGTGGTCTGGTGGATGCCGTAATGATGCGTGTCGTGGACCTATTGCTCGCTTTCCCGGCGATCCTCCTCGCCATCTCGTTGATCGCCATTCTGGGACAGGGCCTTAGCGTGATGATCGTGGCGATCGCCGTCGTCTATGTGCCCATCCTGGCACGCGTCCTCCGCGGCTCGGTGCTGGCGGTGCGGACCATGCCCTATGTGGAGGGCGCCCGCTCGCGCGGGGCCGGGCACGTGCGGATCATGCTGCGCCACGTGTTGCTGAACAGCCTTGGCCCCACCGTGGTACAGGCCGCGTTGTTGATGGCCTTCGCCATCCAGATCGAGGCCGGGCTGTCCTTCCTCGGCCTCGGCGTCCAGCCACCCACTCCATCGCTCGGCTACATGTTGCAGGAAAACCACGGCTACATCAGCCAGTCCCCATGGGGTACGCTATTCCCCTGTCTGGCCATCGCCGTGGCCGTACTGGCTTTCAATCTGCTGGGAAGCGGCTTACGTGATCTTCTGGATCCAGGGGGACGAAGACGATGATGACCGAGTCGCTGCTTGAGGTACGCGACCTCACCGTGCGCTTCCCAACCCAGCGCAGTCCGGTTCGCGCCGTGACCGACCTCAACCTGACCCTGGCCCGAGGGGAGACAGTGGGATTGGTCGGTGAGTCGGGCTGTGGGAAAAGTACCGTTGCCATGGCCCTTATGCGCCTGCTCCCGCGCACGGCGGAAGTGCGGGCGGCGACGCTCCGCTTTGAAGGGCACGACATCCTGGCCCTCAACCCACGCCGGCTGCGGGAGTTGCGCGGCAACCGGATTTCGATCATTTTTCAGAATCCCTTGACCTCGCTCGACCCTTCGTTTACGGTAGGCAGCCAGATTGTCGATGTGTTGCGGGCTCATCGCGGGCTAGCCGAAGCGGAGGCCAGGGCGGAAGCGATCGACCTTCTCCGACGGGTCGGCATCGGCAGCCCCGAACAGCGAATGCAGGCCCACCCGCACCAACTGAGCGGGGGGCAGCGGCAGCGAGTAGTGATCGCCATTGCCCTGGCCTGTGGGCCGTCGCTGCTGATCGCCGACGAACCGACCACGGCGCTTGACGTGACGATCCAGGCCCAGATCCTGGCCTTGCTGCGCGATATCGGGGCGGAACGTCAGGCGGCGATTCTATTGATTACCCACGACCTGGGCGTGGTGGCGCAGATGTGCGACCGAGTCGCCGTGATGTATGCGGGCAGGCTGGTCGAGGAAGGGCCGGTCGACACCATTTTCGCCGAGCCTCGCCACCCCTACACCGCCGCGCTGCTCCGCTCTATTCCGGCACGAGGCAGAGAACGCGGCAGCCTGGAGGCAATCGAAGGGAGCGTGCCCGATCTGGTGCAGCCGCCGCCTGGTTGCCCATTCGGCCCCCGCTGTAGCCGGCACATGGCGGTGTGCGATACGCGGATGCCCGCGACGCGGCCGGCCGGCCCGATCCATCAGGTAGCTTGCTTCCGTTATGGATACCAAGATGAGTGAGAGGAGGATCCTTGAGGTACGGAACATCACCAAGCAGTTCAGCCTTGGCGGGGGCGTGTTCGCCGGACGCGCGCCACGGAGGGTTCAAGCGCTGGATGGAGTTTCGTTTACCGTAGACGAGGGCGAGACCCTGGGTTTGGTGGGAGAGTCCGGCTGTGGGAAGACTACGCTTGGCCGGATCATCCTTCGCCTGCTGGAGCCGACCGCAGGCACCCTGAACTTCGACGGACAGGATATTACGCGGTTGCGTGGCGGCGCCCTGCGCTCAGTGCGCCGGGGGATGCAAATGGTGTTTCAAGACCCGTATTCATCGCTCAATCCGCGCCTGCGAGTCGGCGCATCGATACGTGAACCGCTCGATATCTTTGGGATCGGCAGGCCGGCGCAACGGCGCCGGCGGGTAGGCGAGTTGCTGGAGCGGGTGGGTCTGGACGCTACCTACGGCGCCCGGTTCCCTCATGAACTGAGCGGCGGTCAGCGACAGCGGGTAGGCATTGCCGCCGCCCTCGCTCTTGAGCCGCGGCTGATCGTGGCGGACGAACCGGTCTCCGCGCTTGATGTATCGGTGCAAGCGCAGATCTTGAACCTGCTGCATCGGCTGCAACAGGAATTGCGCCTGACCCTTATTTTCATCGCGCACAATCTCGATGTCGTCGAGCACGTCAGCGACCGCGTAGCCGTAATGTATATGGGCAAACTTGTGGAGGTTGCTCCCACGGCGCGGTTGTTCCACGCGCCCAACCATCCATACACGCAGGCCTTACTTTCGGCGATTCCCGTTCCCGATCCCACACGGCGGCTCCGCCCGCGGCCTCTGCCGGGCGAGCCTCCCAGTCCGCTCGATCCGCCAGGTGGGTGCCGATTCCATACCCGTTGTGCGGAGGCCCTTCCGATCTGCGCGAAGGTCGAACCCGAGCTGATCAGCTTTGGGCCGGGGCGAGCCGTAGCGTGCCATGTGGCGGCGCGGCGGTTGGGTCTGGCGGCTGAGCAAACCGCGGATCCGCCTGGCCCAGCCGATAGAGCGCGGCCGAATTGACGCTCTCTGAGTGCAAAAGCTAAGCAAGGAGTAACCAATGCCTACCACGCAAGCGAATGGTCTGACGATTAACTACGAGGTGCGAGGAAGTGGGGAGCCATTGCTGCTGATCAACGGCCTGGCCGATGATCTGAGTTCCTGGGCCTATCAACTGGAAGACTTTGCGAACCATTACCAGGTGATTACCTTTGACAACAGGGGGATTGGCGGCACTGATAAGCCCACGGGCGGCTATACCACGGCCCAGATGGCCGCTGATGCGGCGGGCCTTCTGGAGGCCCTGGATATAGCACACGCGCATGTGTTGGGTGTTTCCATGGGCGGAATGATCGCGCAAGAGTTCGCGCTACGCTATCCCGAGCGGGTAAACAAACTTCTCCTCTGCTGCACGTGCGGTGAGCCGAGTGGGGCTAACAAGCGCCTCTATCGGATATGGCAGGATACGGCACCCGTGCTCGGTCTGCCTCAAATGATGAAGGAAGTACTGCTGTGGTGCTTCACTCCAGAGTTCTTCCAGCATTCGCCGGAGGCGGCCCAGGAGACTGAGGAAGCACTGACTGGGATTACCCAACCGGTCGATGCCTACCTGAGCCAATTGCACAGCATTCAAGTACACAACGCCGTTGAGCGCCTCGGCCGCATCACCGCCCCGTCCCTCGTGCTGGGCGCACCCAGCGATCTGATTTTCCCGCCCTTCCAGTCCCGCCAACTGCATGAAGGGATTGCCGGTTCGACCCTGCGCTTTACGGCGCATGGAGGTCACGCGTTTCTCTGGGAGGTACCGGAGGAATTCAACCAAGCGGTATTGGAGTTTCTGGCGGGGGATTGATGCGTGTATCCTCCAACCCGCCCGACAGACACAAGGCAGGACAACGCTCTATGTAGTACAAATCTTTAACACAGATTTAACGGATTGGACAACATAGAGCATTACCAAGCCGCATCCACCAGAGGAGAAGCGGTAGGGAGCGGCACCGAGCTTTAGGGAATTGCACGGCGCTTGTGCAAAATCCGTGCAAAATCCGTAGGGGTGGTGCTACGATGAAGGCGACCTATCAGGCGGTAGTTTCCGCCCGATTCGCTTGCCGCCCGACCTGCCCCGGCGGCACGCTAACCGCATAGGGGCGCGTGGGCACCCCG
>JAICHN010000045.1 GCA_025924845.1 Chloroflexota bacterium
GCAAGGCGACCGTGTCGAGGGTCGTGGTGACCGGCGTTGCGGGCAGGGCAAACACCGTGAACGTTTTGACTGTTGCCGGGACGTAGGTAAAGACCAGCCCTACCAGGTCACCGGGATTGAGGAGATTCACGCGCGTCCAGGGCACCATTTCCCGACCATCGATGAGGAATCTATACGTGTTTCCATGAGCTTCCAGCCGATAGGTATGGAAGCCGGCGTCGGGCAGCAACGCGGCGCCCGGGGCGTAGTAAGGCTGGAATGCATACCAATACAATGAGGCCACGTTTGTGGCCGCCTTCTCGCCCCCGTTGGCGGCATACCCGGCGAAGAGACCGGTGATCGTGCGCGCGGAGGCGCGGCGTGCGAAGAGTTGCGCGTATGCTTGTTCCGGTCTCGTGGAGGTGCCCATCTTGATGGTGGCTTCGACCGCGAAGTCGGCGAGCCCATTGAGCTTGAAGGGGGCGAAGGTTCCGCTGTCACTGGCCCCGTCAAAGACCAACATCCCCTGAGAGACGGTAAAACCAGGATAGACCTTCCATCCACCGACGCCATTAGCCCAATCAGCTTGGTAGAGCACCGTAGTTGCTGCCAGGGCGGCTCTACTCGTCGCGCCTGCAGTCATGGCCTGCCGCGGTCCGATAGGTGCTGACGCGGCCAGCATGACCGCAATCAGAAGGATGACGCTACGTTTGATCATGGCATTCACCTACCCTTTCTCTACTACAGGCACGTGGCATGGCCGCCGCTAAAAGTGCCAAGGTTGCCGTCGATCGTGGCGCCGTCGCTGGAGATCGTGCCCTGGAAGGATTGCCCTATCTGGCCGGGGGCGGACAAATTCAGCGTGACGTCGATGCCCTGTGTACTGCCCTGCACCGCCCAGGTAACACCGCCTGATGTCACCGACCCGCTCACCGTGGATCCGCTCTGCTGCAGCATGGCCGATCCATTGCCCATGGTCATGCTCTGGAACTGCCATTCCCCCGCCACGTTCCAGGATGAGCATGATGTGCCGGCCGGCGTCGGCGAAGGAACCAGCGTTGTGGTCGCCTGGGGGACAAAGGTTTGCGTAGGCTGTGATTGTGTCGTGGCTTGACCAGGGGTAGGCGTCGGCGAGGCGAAGGTGCTGCTTTGCGTGAACCCCGTGAGAACGGTGATGAAGCCCGCATTACCGACGACAACGCAGAAGCTGGGGCCATGACAGGCAACGCTGTTCAATCCGACACTTGTGCCGCTGTCCCTGAGCGTCCAGGTATGACCACCGTCACGCGTTTGCAGGATGGCGCCGCCCGACCCCGTGGCGTAGCACAGGCGTACGGTCGGACAGGCTACGCCGCTCAGGGCGGTCCGCGCTGGGCCGGCCTGCCTCGTCCAGGTGTGGCCGCCATCGCCGGTAGTTAGGATCAGACCGTAGTTCGGGAAGCCTCCGACGGCCACGCAGACGCGTGGGTTCACGCAGGCAACACTGGTAAGCGGTGGAACGAGCCCGCCATTGTCCATGGCAGGATTGTGCTGCTGCTGCCAGGTGTGTCCGCCGTCGGACGTGACCAGAATGGTTGCGTACGCACCAACCACGAAGCAGACACGCGCGCTGGGGCAGGCAATACCATTCATCGGGAAGGCTGTATGGTCGATCGGCGTGCTTGGATAGGACCAGGTACGCGCCCCGTTGGTCGTGAGAAGGAGGCGATGCACCAAGGCGATGTACCCATTAGGGCTGTTCCCCGTGGCAATACAGATCAGGCTGGTTGGGCAGGCGATACGGTAGAGCGCCTGCGCGCTGCGCGGGGTATGGGGGTCATGCCAGGAGCGCCCGCCGTTGGTGCTCACCACGGTCGTCTCGGCATAACCCACGCTATAGCACGTCGTAATGCTGCTGCACGCGATGCCGCGCAGTCCCCACTTGGTGCCTGGCGTTTCTCGGTGCCATGAGCGTCCGCCATCCGTCGTTTCGAACACGACGCCGTTGTATTGCACGCCATAGTAGCCCACGGTGTAGCAGACGCGCGGGCCGGGACAGGTCACGTCGGACAGATCGGGTGGATTCGAAGCCGAGGAACGTGCGTATGCCTGCTGCGCGGCTGCCTGATCCACTCGCTGCATGGGCGCCAGTAAGAGAAGCATGCAGATGCAGGCTACTACTCTTTGAATCACGTCTAATTCTCCCTACTGCACTATGTTTCGGCATACCGCAATTCCGGCGCTTCCCATTTTTTCCGTTCAGAGTTTGCCCCCTGCTTGATCCAAAAGCGCGGCCTATGGCAGGCGTTCAGGAACTCAGCCTACACGGCGCCTATTCCACTCGAATTCCACCTGCAAGTTGGAGGGTTTGACCCCATAATCGGCGCGGTTTACGATGCCGTTATGAGTGGCCTCGGGAACCGGCAGCGAGCGGTGAGCGGGCACGGTGCTCGCACTAATCCTGCGATAACTCACCCCGCCCCGTGCGCACCGAGCCTATGCCTTTTCTTGCTTGCTGGGTTTCGGGTCGAGCGCCATGGTCAAGGGTTGCCTGCCGCCGCCTGGGGGCGTCGCGCCCAGGCCAAGACACTGGTCAAGCTGCTCGCTCTGACACCCGGCCACCAACTCCACCGCGAGGAACTGCTCGAGTGGCTCTGGCCCGAGGCCGATTTCAACTCTGCTCGTAATCGTTTCGCCAAGGCCCTGTATGCCGCGCGCCACGCCCTCGAACCCGACCTGCCCCCTCGCGAGGAGTCATCCTACCTGCACCACCGCGACGATCTGCTCAGTCTCGACCTCACCAGGATCTGGATCGATGTGGATCATTTCGAGCAACTGGCGGCGGCAGCGCTGACGAGTGACAAGGTCAGCGACTATGAGGCGGCGCTTGCCGCCTATGGCGGTCCACTGCTCCCGGCTGACCGCTACGAGGATTGGGCGGCGGCGCGACGGGAGGCGCTGGCGGCGCGCCGGCTGCAAATGCTGCTCTGCCTGGCTGAGACTCTCGAACGGCACGGCAGCCTGGGGCCTGCCTGCGAGCGGCTGCGCCAGGCGGTGGCGCTCGACCCGGCCGGCGAGAAAGCACACTATCGACTGATGCGTCTCTATGCGCTGACCGGCAGCCGCCACCAAGCCATTCGTCAGTATCACCTCTGTCGCGCTGCCCTGGAGGAGGAATTCGGCACGGTACCGGAGCCGGCTACGGAGGAGCTGTATCAGCAACTCCTGGCGGCAAAGGAATCCGTTCCCGAGTCGATTGAGGCGGGCGGGGGCGCCGTGGAGATCCTGCACGCCGCGCCACGGCTTTTGCCTTTCCCCTTGGTTGGCCGAGAACGCGTCCTCGAAATACTGCTGGAGGCGTTGGATGCTGTCGGTAGCGGGCGTGGTGAGCTTCTCCTGGTTGGCGGTGAACTGGGCATCGGCAAGACCCGTTTAGCGGCAGAGTTGGCGCGTGAGGCGCAGGATAGGGGCGCGGCGGTGTTATGGGGCGCCGGCTATGCTGAGGAGGGTGTGTTGCCGTATGGCCCCTTCGTTGAGGCGCTCGGGGGCTATCTGCGCAGCCGACTGGGCGCCGATCGGGAAGCGTGGGCGCGTCTATCTCCGGAATTGCGCTTGTTGCTGCACTTCGACTTAGCCGATCAAGAGCTTCTACCGGCAGGCACGAACCTGGGAGCCGAACGGGCGCGGCTGTTCGCCGCCGTTACCCAACTGCTTAGCGAGATCAGCGCGGCGACACCCATGCTGCTGGTGCTTGATGACCTCCATGCCGCCGACGACGCCGGTTTGCAACTGTTGCACCATCTGGCCCGCGCCGCGCCGGAGCATTCCTGGCTGATCGTGGGCACCTATCGCGAGGAAGAGGTATCGATCGCGAGCGCCCTGGGCACGCTAAGGACATCGCTAATCCGCGCCGGTTTATGCCGCCGAATCGATCTAGGTCGGTTCGCCCAGGCAGACTGCGAGCGCTTTGTGGCATCGCTCCTCCCTGATGCGCTCGATCCTGTCCTGCTTGAGCGCCTCTACGCGCGCTCGTTGGGCAATCCGCTGTTCCTGCAGGAGTTGGTGCGTACGATGCAGGAGCAAGAGGCGATCGCGTTCCGGGATGGCGCCTGGCGCGCCGTGGGCATCGAGTCCGCCGTACCGCATCAGGTGCAGGAGTTGGTGGTATCACGCGTACGAGGGCTCGGCGAAGCTGTGTACCGCACACTGTCCCTGGCCGCGGTGGCAGGCATGGAGTGTACATTCGCGCTCCTGCACGCAGCAGGTGACTACGCGGAGGGTCCGCTGTTGGACGCACTCGATCGCGCGCTCGAGGCGCGTGTGGTGGACGAACAGCAGGATGGCTATGTGTTCCGCCATCCGCTGTTTCGTGCCGCGCTCTACGAGCAACTCTCCGCGCGCCGGCGTTCCACCCTCCACACCCAAGTAGCCAGAGCGCTTGAGATGCAACGGCCGGACGAGGTAGAGGCACTGGCCTATCACTATGCGCGTACCGATCAACGGCAGAAGGCGATCCTCTACCTGGAGCGGGCGGGCGATCGGGCACTGGCCGTGTATGCCAATGAGGCGGCGGCGGACTACTACCGTGATCTGCCGGCGCTCCTAGATAGCTCGGGGCAACAGGTGGAAGGGGCGGCGGCGCGGGAGAAGTTGGGGGCGGTGTTGGGCACCCTGGCGCGCTATGATGAAGCACTCCAGGTGCTCGAGCATGCCGCGGCCGCCTTCCGGACCCTGGGCGATCTGAATAGTGTCGGACGCGTGGCAGCCCGGATCGGGCGTCTGCAGGGCATTAGAGGCCAACCCGTGATCGGCAGTAGGTATCTGGAGTGTGTGCTCGAAGAACTAGGGCCGTGCGCCTCCGCACCGATCCTGGCCGCGCTTTCATCCTCGTTGGCCCTAACCTACTTCGCCGGCGGGCGCTATACCGCGCAACTAACCGCTGCCGAGCGGGCCGCAAGGTTTGCTCGCTTCGCGGACGATCCAAGAGTCCTGGCAGAGGCAGAAGGCCTGCGTGGTCTGGCACTGCTCAGCTTGGCGCGCTTGACGGAGGCGCGCCAGGTGCTGGAGGAGGTAATTCCACTGGCGGAGGCAGCGGGTGATCTGTTCACACTCACCGGAGCGCTCAATAACCTGGGCGCCGTCTATCTGAGGGCAGGCGAGTTCGTGCGGCATGTACGGTGTGTGGAGCATGCCCTTGCCTTGGCCGAGGAACAAGGAGATCTATCTGGAAAGGCCTATTTCCTCGGCATTCTCGGCTCAAGTGACTTCTATCGTGGAGACTGGCAATCAGCGCGCGCCCGTCTTGAACGGGCCGAGGCACTCGGCCGCGCCTACCCATCCTGGGTCACGCCCTATCCTTTGCTTGGCCTTGGCGAGTTGTATCTGGGGCAGGGGGACTGGGGCGCGGCCGTAAGGTATCTGGAGGAGTGCAGCAGTCTGGCCGAAGGCTACGGCGATGTGCAATGCCTCCGTGAGGCCGGCAGTCTCTTGGTAGAGCGCGAGTTACTGTTGAACCGGCCCGAGCCGGCGTGGCAACGTCTGGATAATCTATTTGTTCTGGCGGAAGGCGCGGGCGCCGATGTAACGGACCTCCTCTCACTACGGGCATGGGCGTATCTGGCCCTGGGTAACCTTCAGTGCGCGGAGTCGGCGGCAGTGCACAGTATCAGGCGGGCCAGGGACGTCAACAATCGCTTCCTCCTGGTGAGCGCGCTCCGCATCCAGGCGATGATCCTGACCAAGGAGCGCCGCTGGCCGGAAGCCACACATGCTCTGGCAGAGGGGATGGCTCTGGCTAGGCAGATGCCGTATCCCTATGCCGAGGCCCGCCTGGTGCAGCTCTCCGGATTGCTGCACGTAGAGCAGGGGGAACCGGTGCCCGCCCAGAGTCAACTCACGAATGCGCTGGCTATCTTCGAGCGCTTGGGCTCTCGCTTCCACACCGAGCAGATCATGACCACCCTGGCGACATTGTCAACGTAGCAACACTGTCCAGGAAACCTCGGCTCTCCTTCAGCCTGGTGGGCAGAGACTGTGAAGTGCAGGTGCGCCATGGTTGCGTGCGCCGGGACGGCGTTGTAGGATACAACAAGTTGCGGCGACTCGCCGCCGATCCGCTTTGGAAAGGGCTTGCCTCGTGCGGCTTGCTACGCGCGTTTCAGTTTGGCGCCTGGTGGGTCTCCAGAAAAACGGCTAAACCGCTGCTTACAGGTCCAGCGTCAGCGTAAGCAGCGGGATGGACGCATTGCCTTCAACCGAATCGACGGCCTACTCCGGCCCGGTGGTTCAGGTTGGTGATCTGTGCGATGCGCGCCTCCTGCTTCCCTTTAGAAGTTAGGAGGATATGTCTATGCCTATTATCAGCGTTGTCGATCTGCGCAAGTCGTATCGCACCTATCTTAAGGCGGAAGGACTGGGCGCCGCGCTCCGTGCCCTGGTCCACCGGGTGCCGGTCGAGGTGCCCGCCGTAGCCGGGGTCAGTTTCAGCGTGGAGGCCGGCGAGATGGTCGGCTTTCTTGGGCCGAACGGCGCCGGCAAGACGACCACCCTCAAGATGCTGTCCGGCCTGCTCCATCCCACCAGCGGCTCCGTGCATGTGCTCGATCATGCGCCATTCCGCCGCGACGCGGCCTTTTTGCGCCAAATCGCCCTGGTCACGGGGCAGAAGAGCCAACTATGGTGGGATCTGCCCCCGATGGATACCTTTGTGCTCAATCGCGAGATTTACGATGTGCCGGATCCCCAGTTCCGCGCCACGCTCACCGAATTGGTCGATCTGTTGGGGATCGGCGACGAGATGTACAGGCCGGTTCGCCAACTCTCGCTTGGTCAGCGTATGCGCTGTGAACTGGTGGCGGCCCTGCTGCACCGCCCCCGCGTGCTGTTCCTCGATGAGCCGACCATCGGCCTGGACATCGTGGTGCAGAAACGAATCCGCGAGTTCTTCCTCTTCTACAATCGGCGTTACGAGACGACCGTACTGCTCACCTCCCACTATATGGACGATGTGGAGACGCTGTGTCCGCGCGTGATGGTGATCAATCAGGGGAATCTGATCTTCGACGGCGCCATAGCCCGTCTGATCGAACGTCACGCCGCCACGAAATACCTCAGCATCGTGTTCACTTCCCCGGTAGCCCGTCAGGAATTGGAGAGCTTCGGCAGTGTGATTGCCTACGAAGATGGACTTTCCGCCACGCTGGCCATCCCGCGTGCCGGCCATTCACGCCAGGCGGCGGCGCTGCTGAACCGCTACCAGATCGACGACCTCGATGTGCGCGACCCTGGGCTGGAGGACATCATCGGCGGCCTGTTTCAATCACCGGCCGGTGCCGGTTCATGACCGATTTGCTTCCGCGACGCGCGGGTGGCCGATACCGCGCCCTTTTTCGCACCTGCCTGGTCGAGAGTCTGACCTACCGCTCGCAAAACGCGGTGTGGGTGGTGCAGGGAGTCCTGCCGCCGCTGTTCGCGATCATCGCCTGGCTGGCCATCTATGGCGATCGTCGCCAGGTTGGAAGTTTTACTCGGAGCGACATGATCACCTATTACCTGGTGATTTCCGTCGCCTGGTATGTCATTGGGGGGCGGATCAATGCGCAGATCGCCAGGGCGATCAAAGATGGCACGCTGGCCCATCAGCTGCTCAAGCCCTACACCGCCCTTGCCTCACAGGTCCTGGAAGAGCAATGCTGGAAGTTGGTCAGCCTGACATTGGCCCTGCCGCTCTACCTCGTGCTGGTCCTCTACTTCCGCCACGACCTGCACCTCACGCTCAGCCTGCCGCGCCTGGCTCTAGCCCTGGTCTCAACGCTGGCGAGCGCCGTGATCTTCATTATTCTGGAGATCATCCTGGGTATTCTGGCCTTCTGGACCACCAATACGCGGAATTTCTTTGAGGTGTATGACTTGCTGCTGATCCTGGCCTCGGGTGAGTTGGTGCCCATCTCGCTGTTCCCCAGCCCCCTAGGTAGCGCCCTCAACGCCCTACCCTTCCGCTACACCTTCTCTTTCCCCGTGGAAATCTTCCTGGGCAAGCTGGATCCCGCGCAAACCGCCTGGGGATTACTCGCGCAACTCGCTTGGCTGGCTATATTATTCGCCCTGGCCCGCCTGCTCTGGATGCGCGGTCTACGGCGGTATAGCGCGGCGGGAATGTGAGGGTTTACTCGATGAAGGCGTTAGCCGTCATTCGCCGCTACGCCCGCCTCTGGCGCTATTTGGCCCGCCGCTCCATGATGACCCAGCTGACCTACCGGGGTGACTTCCTCATGGGATTGGCGCGGAACGCCGCCACGGTTGCCCTGGCCCTGGTCTTTTACCAGGTACTATTCCGCCAAACAAACCACATCGCGGGCTGGAACGAACCGGCGTTGCTGATGCTGTACGGCACCTTCCGCCTGGTAAAGGGCATTCTGTATTTCTTCGCGGAAGATACGATCACGGCGATTCCCGAGGCGGTGCGTCGAGGCGAACTTGATTTCCTGTTGCTCAAACCGGTCAGCGCCCGCTTCCTGCTCACCTGCGCCCAGGTCAACCTCGGCGCCGTCTTTAACACGGCGATCGGGGTGGGTCTCGTACTCTATGGGCTGCACGCGAACGCCACGCCGCTCACGGCGGGCATGGTGGCCGGCTATATGGGGCTGGTCCTGTGCGCCGTGGTTATCTTCTACAACATCCTGTTCATGGTGATGACCGTGGCGTTCTGGGCGATCAAAGTGGACGGCCTTCAGTATCTTTTCGACGAACTGCTGAACATGGCCGGCCTCCCCAGCGCGGCCTATCGAGGCGCCCTGGGCGTCCTGTTCTCCTACGTGTTGCCGGTAGGACTGGCCGCGAGCGTCCCCGCCGGCGTATTGGCGGGACACGCCGCACCCCTGCTGTATCTCTATGCGCCGATCTTCGCCGTCGCCGGCTGCATCGCCTCGGCCCGGCTCTGGAGGTTGGCAGTGGCGGGTTATACCAGCGCCGGGGGATGAAGCGTGTATGATAGTAGAGAGTAGGGTCAAGGCAGGAAGATCCAGTATCATCATGGAGGTAGAGTGATGAGCACCGCGCGCGCGCTGCCGTCGCCGTCACTTGCTCCCTGGGGGGAGCTGGTACCGGGGGCACGTGCCATGACGGTCGAGGATCTGTTGGCGCGCCCCGAAGATGGGTATCGCTACGAGCTGGTGGAGGGAGTGCTGGTCCGCGTGGCAGGAAGCAGGCCCAAAGCGGGACGCGTCACGCGCCGCCTCTATCACCAATTGGACGAGTTTGTGCGTGAGCGCGGTCTTGGCACGGTTACCCTGCCCGATGAAGTGTACGACTTCGAGCGCACGGGCCAGCCCAACACCGGACTCCTCCCCGACATCGGCTTCTATTACGCGTTTCGGGAGGCCCTTATAGAGGATGATCGGCCCTATCCATTCGCGCCCGACCTGGCGATCGAGGTTACTTCGCCGCTTCAGAAGCCTGAGGCCATGGCGGCAAAGGCGCGCCGCTACCTACGCGGGGGAACTGCGTTAGTGTGGATCGTGTGGATTGAGGAGCAATCGGTGGATATCTGGCGTCCGGGTGACGATCGTCCCTCTTCCACGCTCACCGGGGGCGATCAGCTCGACGGCGAACAGGTACTGTCCGGCTTCGCGTGTCCCGTCGCAGTCATCCTCGGCTAACGCGATCCAGCGACGTGCCCCTGTAGAGGCGGGACATCGGAAAGGTCAGACCCACGCTCGTCAGAACAACCTCGGAGCCGGGGCCGTGGACGCGAGTCTCCCAGGCACCGTCGTCCGTGCGGGCCCGCACCTCGACCCGCACCTCACGGGTAGCAATCAGCATGTACTCCTCGAGGGTTGGGCAGCCCTGGTACAGCGAGAATTTGCCTGCCCGATCGTACTCCTCGGTTGGCCTTGAGAGCACCTCGGCAACCATCATATAACTCCCTTCGGCGGTAGGTCTTGCCCCCAATGTAGCACGGCGCCGTACACTAACCGCCCTTCTCGATCAACGCAATGTACCCGCCCGCCGCCGTCTCGGCGTCCAGGTACTGGGTGACACGCCAACCCGTCCCTTCCAGGAGATGCTCCAACTCCGCTTTAGACACGAACAGGTATTCGAACCACGGCGTCGCATACTGTTTGTAGCGAATGCGCAGCCGCAACTGCCCCGGCAGCCGACCGGCTCGCACATTCGCCTCCTGATAGGCCACCTGAACGGGGTCGCTCACCGAAGCCGGATCGCAGCTCTCCGCGATGATTCGGGCACCCGCGCCGCCGACCTCGGCGAGCCGCGCCAACAGCAGACGTGCTCCAGCCGCGCTGCCCATCAGGCCGAAGTTGGCGCCCAGGAGGAGTATCGTATCCCAAAGGCCGAGGCTTGGATCGATACGAGCGATATCGAGAACCCGCGCCTCACGGAGGCCGCGCTCACGGCATACCGCCACGGCGCACGGTGATACGTCAATGCCCAGTACCTCGTGCCCGTGCTCCTGTAGGTGGAGGGCGTGCCGCCCGGCTCCGCAACCGATATCCAGCACGCGACCGCGCGCCCAGTCCATGGCTGCCCGCTCGTGGGCGGGCCATGCGTCATAGGGAGCAAAGTACCGGCTGGGACTTCCCGCCATGCCGACAATCCCATTATCGCGTTCGACCAGTTCGATCCCCTCGCCGCCACGAAGGTAGTCGTCAAGCAATCGACCAAAGGCATCTTGGTCGTCGGTCAGGTCGTCCATTACGCTCCCCACGATCAGGCGGTCGCCGGCCGGACTATCCGCGCTCAGCATATCCGGAATAGGGCAGGATCGCTGCTTCAGATCGCTCCGCAACCGCCGGACACCGCGCCGGATATGCTCGGGCAGGCCCGCCTCCACCCCGTAACGTACCTCATGCAACGGCCATAGCCAGGTGTAGAACCGCATGCGTTCGGCGAATCCCCCGTCGACCGGGCCCTGATAGGCATTCGCTACGCCCCCGCCAAGGGCGGTCAGGCCGATGAAGTCGAACGCCGGGTCGCCGATGCTCATATCCTCGAAGTCAATGACGCCGCTCAGCCTGCCGGTATGCGGGTCGATCAGCACATGCTCCTCACTCAGATCTCGATGAAGCAGAACGGGAGTGAAGGTGAAGTATCGATCATCCTGCAAGAATCGCGCCACGATCGAATCCACGCGCGCCTGTTCATCGTTCGTAAGATATGGCGCGCTGAGCCGGCGTGTCTCCTCATACCAGCGCGCATATTCCGCCCGCCAGTCCTCCGCCGTCCCTCCCGGCACACCCAAGGCGATCGCTGAACTGAGCGGAAAGCTATGGAGGGCTGTGAGGAAGGCGCCCATAACACCGGCCACCGAGGGGAGATTTAGCCCACTCGGCGCTTGGTTCAGGGGGGTGCCGGGTACGAGGGTATAGCCCACGAAGGCAAAGGGGTACGCGCTGATGCCCCGTGGCGCGGCGTAACGAAAATCCGGCACCGCGGTCGGCAGGCCACGCCGCAGCACAGGCAGGACCGCGATCTCCCGTAGGGTCGACGCCGCGACCCGAGCGTTCTTGGGGAAACGAAATACCAGTTTCCCGTTGATCAGCCAGGTAATATTCGCCCAACCAGCGCCGAACGGGAGGATTGTATTGATTGAAAGCTCGGGAAAAGCCGCCGTGATCGCTATAGAGGCTTCATGAGCATTCATCACTCTATCTGGAATAGACGATATTGATGTTCTCACCCATCATTGTGGTTTCGCTGCGCGAACCAAATAGTGCTCGATCCCCGCTTCTCCCCTATTGGTTAGCAGCCGCCCTGGGTTCATTCTTGGTTGAGTAGAATGGTCCGAACCTGGGTGCGTCATGGCCGCTCGAATACCGCCGCCATGCCTTGACCGCCACCGATGCACATGGTTACCAGGCCGTAGCGACCGCCCCGGCGAGCCAGCTCGTGCTGCACCTTGATCGCCAAAATTGCCCCCGTGGCCCCGATCGGATGGCCCAGGGCGATGGCGCCTCCATTCACATTTACCCGCGCCGGATCCATGCCGGTCTCGCGGATCACCGCCACGGCCTGAGCGGCGAACGCCTCGTTCAGCTCGACCAGGTCAATCTCCTCCAGGCTCAGGCCCAGACGGTCAAGCACCTTGCCCACTGCGGGAACCGGTCCCACCCCCATTACCTCCGGCGCTACGCCCGCCACCGCGCAATCGAGAAAGCGCAGGACGGGAGCGAGGCCCCGACGCTGTGCCTCGCTCTCGCGCATCAGCACCAGGGCGGCCGCCGCGTCGTTGATGCCGGAGGCGTTCCCCGCCGTAACCGTGCCGTCCTCGCGGAAGACAGGTCTGAGCTTGGTCAGCGCTTCAAGGGAAGAGTTTGGACGCGGATGCTCGTCAAGGGTGATTTCTACGTCCTCCTTGCCCTTGCGCACTGTGACGGGCACGATCTCATCCCGAAAATAGCCCGCCGCAATCGCCGCCACCGCCCGTTGTTGACTCTCCAGGGCGAAGGCATCCTGATCGGCGCGCGAGATGCCGTGACGTTCGGCCACGATTTCCGCCGTACAACCCATCTGGTAGCGGCCAAAGGGGTCGGTGAGCAACGACAGTGTACCGTCCAGCAGGGTGCGATGTCCGAGGGTTTGCCCGTCGCGGGCCGAGAAATCGAGGAACGGCTGCATGCTCATGTTTTCGTCGCCGCCCGCCACCACGATCGCCGCATGCCCGGTTTGCAGGATCTGAGCGGCGGTCCAGATTGCCTGCATCCCAGAGGAACAGAGACGGTTCACCGTTTGAGCGGTGGAGGTGACGGGAAGTCCCGCCGCCAAGGCGCAGCGGCGGGCGTTGTAGGCGTCGGGACCGACCTGCCCTACCTGACCCATGACCACTTCATCCACCGCTGCCGCATCCACGTCGGCACGGGCCAGGGCGGCCCGAATCGCCGCCGCGCCAAGTTCGTAAGCGGGAGTGTGGGCGAAGGCGCCGCCAAACCGGCCAATTGCCGTACGGGCACTGCCCACGATCACGATCGGATCGGACGTCATCGCCGTTTCTCCTTGTCGATAGCGGTTATCGGGTATATATCCTTCGTGCCGCCCACGACCGGGCGCGCCCTCGTGGCCGGTGTTTCCGCCACAAACTCACGTATGCCTACCGCATGGACCAGGCCGCAACGCTCTGCTACACGACGCGAGGCCATGTTCCCCGTCCGGCTGCGATACAGCGCACGCCGGCCACGCGCACTGATTGCCCGCATGGCGGTCAGGGTCATGGCCTGGGCCAGACCCCGCCCCCGCCAGGCCGGCGCGGTGTATACATGACTGATCTCTTCCACTGAGCCAATCGGCAAGCCGAACGCGGCATGGGCGACCAGAACCTCGTCCTTGACGACGCCCACCACTTCGCCGCCCCGCCTCAAATGCTCGGCCAGCACGACCAGGTTCCAGGAGGCCGATTGGGCACGCAACGCTTCGATTGTTTCCAGCGTGAGGAATCGCACACGCCCTTCAAGATCGCGCACGGGCAGGCCGGCTTCGCCGGCAAACACTTCCACGCCGTGGCGCGGACGCCATGGGCCAGTCTCCCGCGCCAGTGCCGCCTCCAGCCAGGCTCGATGCACGGCTACATGGCGAAGCGGCCGGCGTAGCGTAGCGAGCAGACGGCGCAAGGCGACCGGGCCAATTGCCTCGAGATGCACCGGAGCCGGCTCACCGCCCATGGCCGGCCCCTGGATGGCCACCCCCACCAGCGCCTCCCCGCTCTCGGCCATGCCCACGACTGAAGCGCCGCCATGGAGGAGAGCGTGGGCGGCCGTATAGTTCAGCACGGGATCGCGTTCCAGAAAGCGCAAGGCGCGGTCGATTCGTCGGGAAGAGGAGGGTAGGGAACTCACCATGGTCGTGTTGCCTTCCGAACAGCCGAGGTCAGTAGAGGTCTGCGATACGCGGCACGAATCCATGGTACGGCAAATCCTCTATGCCGAAGGGCTCAGGAGGCGCGACTCGCCTCCCGCGCCGCCCACGCGGCGAGATCCTCGCCGGCGAGGGGGCGACTCATATAGTAGCCCTGGGCCAGCGTACAGCCCAGACCGCGCAGGGTGTCCCATGCCTCACGCGTCTCCACCCCTTCCGCCACCACGGTCAGGCCGAGCGCCTTGCCCAGGGCCACGACGGAGCGCACGATCGCGATGTCCTGGAGATTCCGGGTCGTACCCAACCCCACCACGAAGGACTTATCGATTTTGAGCACCTGAATCGGCCATTGCTTGAGATAGGCCAAGCTGGAGTAGCCGGTACCGAAGTCATCCACCGCCAACTGGACGCCCAGTGCCCCCAGGCGTGTAAGCACGTCCAGGGTCCGCGTTGGGTCTGCCATGAGCGTGCTTTCGGTAATCTCCAGGGTCAGCCAACGGGGGCTGGTTTCATACTGCCGTAGGAGATCCGCCACCGTTTGCGGCAGCGAGGGATCGTGCAATACTCGGGCTGAAAGGTTCACGCAGATGGTCGGGCGCAGCCCATGATTATGCCGCCATGCCTGTGCCTGGCTGAGCGCCGTTTCCAGCACCCAGTGAGTCAGCGGGGTGATCACGTCGCTCTGCTCGGCCAGAGGAATGAACAGATCGGGCGGGATCTCGCCCTGCACCGGATGACGCCAACGGGAAAGTGCCTCGACCCCGACTAGACGACCATCCGCCAGGTCCACCAACGGCTGATACTGCAGACGCAGACCACCGTCGGCCAACGCGCCGCGCAGCGCGCTCACCAGCATCAGCCGCTCTGGGCTATGCTGGTCCGCCTCGATGGAATAGACCGCGTACCGACTCTTAGCACGTTTAGCTACATACATTGCCACATCGGCGTGCCGAAGCAGCAACGGCACATCCGTTCCGTGATCGGGAAAGACCGCGATCCCGATACTGGCCTCAACCACCAAGGGTCGACCTTCGACTTCAATGGGCGCCTCCAGGACCTGGAGGAGGGTGGAGGCAACGTGAATTGCGCCCTCCCGGTCGGTTTGGGGCAGCACCACGGAGAACTCATCACCACCCAAACGGGCCACCGTATCGGTACCGCGAATGGCGGCCCGGAGGCGGGCGCTCACCTCGCGCAGCAGCGTGTCGCCCGCGTGGTGGCCCAGCGTATCGTTGACCTCCTTGAAGCGGTCCAGATCCATCAGGATCAAGGCCACCGGCGTTGCGGTACGCGCCGCGGCGTCGATCGCCTGTTCCAGCCTTTGGTGCAACAACAGGCGATTGGGCAGGGTGGTCAGCACATCGGTGCTCGCCATGGTCGCCAGTTTCACCCGCTCCGCCTGCTCGTGCTCGAGCAGGCGTGCGTTCTCGACCGCCGTCCCTACGTGATGGGCGAGCGCGAGAAGGGGATCGGCGTCGTCACGTGAAATAGGGAGGCCGCTGAGCAAGTTATCGACCGAGATCAGCCCGGTGATGCGATTACCGGAGTGGATCGGCACGATCAGGTTGTGGGTCGGTTTACCGTCATAGAGATAGAGCAACTCGGGCGGGCATTCGGCACCGGCGTCCGTGGTGTAGTAGAAGTCGGCCCTTCCCTCGAGAAGGACGGCGAAACCGGGCAGACGCAGGATGGGGCTGGAGGGATCGAGTGTGAGGCTGCGGTCCATCGGTCGAGTCTGCCGGCCATTACTGTCGGTCCCCATGCAATCGATGAATACGCCGCTCTCGTGATCGATTAAATTGAAGCCGACTCGATCGTAGCCCAAACCGTCGCGTACGCCTTCGTATACGATGTCCAATACCGCGTCGAGGGTATGGGCGCCGTTGAGCCGCTGACTGATCGTGCGAAGCCACTCCAACTCCGTGACGCGACGGGCCAGGTTCCGGCTCTGAGCGGTAAAGGCGGAGTGTAGACGTAGATAGAGCCGCCGATTTTCCAGGAGGGTCAGCACCTGGCGAAGGACAATAAGCAGTGCGAGGATTCCGGTCCCCACATACAGCCCGTTGTCCAGACTGCCCCCTTTGGGATGTGCCATAGCATGCACTACCAGGAGGACAACGGCAGATGCCGGCCCGTAGGGCGCCAACTCCGACCAGACCGACGGCGCCCTTGTCTCCGCCGCTTCCCCGATCGGCGTCGTGGCATCATCCGGCGAGCAGGTCGCGCAGCCCCGCTCGGCACTGACGCGGCGCGGGACGGCGATACTCAACCCCATGAGGATAAAGCCGAACGGCCGGAGGATCATGATCGCACCGGCCGAGATCGTCGTGTCCTGGAATGCCTGGAAAGCGAAAATACTGTCTGCTCCGACCAGCGCTGTCGTGCTCAGGGCCAGGAGCACGCGCGATCTGCCCCGGTCGCCGGCTGCGGGGTGCGACCAGACAAGCAGCAAGCAGGACAGCAGCACCATATCGCATAAAGGGTAAGTGACGGCCAGCACCCGGGCGGTCCAGCTTTCCCCGCTTCCCGAACCAGTTGAGCCCAACAGGAAGTACCAGGCAAAGATGCTCGCGGAGGTCAGGATGATCAGCCCGTCCAGCGCCGCGCGCAGCCGTTGCGCCGGCGAGAGAGGGCAGCGGGGGAGCTTGAGGATGCCGTAGAGCAGAAACGGGTAAGCCGCGAGAAAGGTACTCCCCGTCATCACCCGGCTACCTCCACGGCGTCCCGCTCCGTTGCCGTGAAAAGGGCCCTTGCATTATCGGCGCCGCGCAAGCATCCACGCTTACCGAAGCCCATCCACGGTGGGACCATCGTACTACAGAAAAGTGATGCTGCTGATGGCCCATTTGGCGAAGGCAGTTCTATTGTTCAGGATTCTGTCGCCCAGTCTCCTCCCCTCGTGACATCGCGTTTACCCGTACTACCGATTCAGACCACCCATCGCTTGCGCTGGATAACGCGTCCCGGCGGTCGCCCCATGCGGCGCCGCCTCATCAATGCGGGCAAGGTCCACCGCACTGAGCGTGATATTCAACGTGCCGACATTTTCCTCCAGATAGGTCCGTCGCTTGGTGCCGGGGATCGGGACGATGTCGTCCCCCTGGGCCAGGAGCCAGGCGAGCGCCAACTGGCCAGGTGTACAACCCTTCTCAGCCGCTATGGCCTGGACGCGCGCCACCAAATCAAGATTCTTCTGAAAATTCTCGCCCTGGAAGCGTGGATGGCTGCGGCGCACATCGTCGGCCGCCAGATCCTCGAATCGCCGGATCTGGCCGGTCAGAAAACCGCGCCCGAGCGGACTGTATGCCACGAAGCCGATACCGAGTTCACGGCAGGTCGGCAGGATATCATCCTCCGGGTCGCGGCTCCACAGCGAATACTCGGTTTGGAGGGCCGTGATAGGATGCACTGCGGCGGCGCGCCGAATCGTGGCCGACGCGGCCTCCGAAAGACCCAGGTGGCGGACCTTGCCCTGCTTGACCAGTCCTGCCATGGCGCCGACGGTCTCTTCGATCGGCGTGTTCGGATCTACGCGGTGCTGGTAGTAGAGGTCGATATATTCGACGCCGAGCCGGCGCAAGGAAGCCTCGCATGCCTGGCGCACGTACTCCGGGCGTCCATTGACTCCCCGGAAGGTTCCGTCGGCGTCGCGCACATTGCTGACCTTGGTGGCAAGTTCAACCTCGCCACGCCGCCCGCTGATCGCTCGACCTACCAACTCCTCGTTACGGCCGATGCCATACACATCGGCGGTATCGAGGAAGGTTACTCCCAGATCCAGGGCGCGATGCACGGTCGCGATTGACTCCGCGTCGTCGCGCCCGCTATAAAAGTCGGACATCCCCATGCAGCCGAGGCCGAGCGCCGAGACGCTGAGCCCCTGGCTTCCCAGGGTGCGTTGTGCTATCGACATAGGAACCTCTCATGAGATGCTTGCCCCGGTTCGCTGGAAGATCCGGGCACGCGGGCTAAATGGTACGTCGTGATCGAGCGGGAAGAGCGGCCGAGCACATACCCGGTGACCCAGGCTCTGGAGATTGGCACTGGTCGAACCGGGCGCATCGACGTTGATGTATAGCGCGGCCCAGTCTTGATAAAATCGCGGTTGGCAATGTGGGGATTTCACTACCACCAGATCGAAGCGCTGGGGATCTTGACCGTGAGCCAGGAAGAGTGAGCGGTCATACAGCGAGACCGCGTGACTGGTCACCACGAGGGTATGGTTATCGGCCTCCAGCACCGCCGTGTCGCCTCCATACCATTGTGTGCCGTCTGATTCGTTGGTGAAGCGCCCATCGGAGAGCACCCGCACCCGTGCATCGAGCGTGACCGGCTGGAAGCGCGCCCGGTCAATGGCGCCGCCCAGGGGAACCTGTATCATGGCGCCGATGCCTGCGGCCCTGGCGGCACTTACGGCAGCTGGATCCACCAGCGGCATAAGGGTCGTTCCCCGATAGCCTGCATCAAGGCAGGCTCGCAGCACGGCATTGCTGTCGCCCGAGGCACCCGAACTGGTGGCATCGGCGGCGTCGACCAGCACTACGGTGCCCTCTGCCTGCGCCTGGGCGGCGCGGATTGCCTCCGGGAGTGGTGTCAGAGGCGCTTGAAGATGCTCGCGAACAGCCCAGAAGTCGCGGGCCAGAGTCTCCGCGGCCGCCGCGGCCCGGGCGGGATTGCCCTCGGTGATCACGAAGCTGTTCGACCGCAACTCGGGCACATCCGTAAAGGGATTGCCGATGAACATGCCGGCGGCCAAGCCACCGGGAGCGCTTTCCATAGCCTGAGCGGCGCGGATCGAGCGGCCAAAGAGTCCAGTCGCCGTGATCAGCTCATCGCCGCGCACCAAGGCGGGGATCGCCACCCTGGCAATTACCGGGCGCAGCGATTCGTCGATAATGCGCAGAAGAAGTCGGGCAGCCCGCGCCCCGGTCTCGAAGAAGTCAACGTGCGGATAGGTGTGATAGGCGGCCAGCGCGTCGACCTGCTCCAGCATCCGATCGGTCAGCACGCCGTGAAGATCCAACGAGATGACGATCGGGACGCATTCCCCCACAATCGCCCGAATCTCCTTCAGTAGGTAGCCTTCCGGATCGCCCTCGCCCTCGGCCGCCATGGCCCCATGCAGGGACAGATAGACGGCATCGATCGGTCCGGCGCTCCGTACCTGCTCCAGAAACTCTCCGGTCAGCCGAGCGAAGTCGGCCGCGCTCAGCCGCCCGGCGGAGGTGATCGACCGCGCACTGTAGGTCGGTGCCAGGTGGACATCAGGGCGTTGGCCAAAGACGCTGAGCGCCCCGGCCATCTCGGTTCGGGTGTCGCGATGGGCATCGAGGATGCAGGGGCCGCGCGTGATAATGAAGTCC
>JAICHN010000046.1 GCA_025924845.1 Chloroflexota bacterium
CGGGGCACGCCAATCTCGCGACGGGGATCGCCACTGGCCACTTCGAGACGGCGGGCGGCACGGGTGACTTCGCCGCGTTCCACTGGGAGGGCGCGATCAACGCCCAGTTGGTGAGCTTGACGCCGCCGACATTCCTCATCGCGGACAGCGGGCCCGGTCTGAGCGCATCCTGACCGGCGCTGCCGGTGCTCGATGCCGTCCACGTTGTCACGTGCGTTGCCCCGGCCTTGGGGGGCCGGTCCCCTCAGATCGGGGCAACGCACTTGAGGAGGTACCACATCCCAACCTAACTCGTCGTGCATCTCCAACACTGTCGGCTACCGTACTGTTGGTCTGGCGCCCCCTCCCTCGTTCCGCCGGCCCCTCCGTGCGGTATCTTTGAGGACGGGTTCCCTTCCCTGCCTTGCCACCTTGCGCCGATGGCTGCCCACGAGGTGCGGCATGCTGGTTGGGAGCAGGAGCGCGGCTGGGCATGCCGCTGCCGAAGCGGGGGAAGGTGCGGGCGATGAGCCGGCGAGTGGAGCGACAGGAGACCGGCCTGCTAGGCGAACTGTTACGCCGGTACCGGCAACGTCTCGGCCTCTCCCAGGAGGAGGTGGCCGAGCGGGTCACCCCCGTGTTGAGTGTCACCACCATCGGCAACATCGAACGTGGGCGCACCCGCCCATACCGCCACACGCTGATCGCTCTATGCGTGGCGTTAGCGCTGACGGCGGAGGAACAGGCCGCGGCCCTGGAGGTGTGGCGAACGGGGGTGGCTGCCGGCGAGGTCCCGCCCCCCGCACTACCCGCCCCCAAGCGCGAGGCGAGCCGCCCCGGCGTGGCCGTGCTGCCGGTTGCGCTGACCCCGCTGGTGGGGCGCGAGTGCGAGGAAGCAGCGGTGGCGGCGCTGCTGCAACGCCCGGATGTGCGGTTGGTGACCTTGACCGGTCCCGGTGGGGTAGGCAAGACCCGCCTGGCCCAGCAGGTCGCCGCAACCCTCGTCGGCACCTTCGCCCACGGTACGGTCACGATCAGTCTGGCAGCGCTCCGCGAACCCGAACTATTCCCGGCTACCATCGCACAGGCCCTGGGCTTGCACGAGAGTGGTGATCGGCCCCTGCGCGAGCAACTGACGGAGCGCCTGCGGGACCAGGAGTTGCTGCTCCTGCTGGACAACTTCGAGCAGTTGACCGCGGCGGCGCCCCTGCTGACGGATCTGCTCGGCGCCTGCGCGGGCTTCAAGGCGCTGGTGACCAGCAGGGTGCGGCTCAGGGTGCGCGGCGAGCATGAGTTCGTGGTGCCGCCGCTGGCCCTTCCCGATGCCGGCGGACCGCTCGATCCGCCGACTCTGCTTCTCGCGCCGGCGGTGGCGCTCTTCGTGCAGCGCGCCCAGGCGTACCGGCCTGCGTTCACCGTGGATGGGGCCAATGCCCCGGCGGTGCTGAACATCTGCCGGCGGCTGGACGGGCTGCCCCTGGCGCTGGAGCTGGCGTCGGCGCGGCTCAAGCTCTTCTCACCTCAGGCGCTGTCGGCACGGCTGGGAGACAGGCTGGCCCTGCTGACGGGCGGCGCTCAGGACACGCCCGAGCGTCATCAGACCCTGCGGGCGACTCTGGCCTGGAGCTACGACCTGCTCTCACCGGCGGACCAGGTGCTCTTTCGCCGGCTGGGCGTCTTTGCGGGCGGCTGTACCCTGGAGGCGGCTGAGGCGGTCCGCGCGGACCCGGACGGTGCTGTCTCGATCGGAGCGGTGAGTATTCTGGATGGCTTGACCAGCCTGGTAGACCAACACCTGTTGCGGGCCGAGGAAGGGCCGGAGGGGGAGCCGCGCTTCGCGATGCTGGAGACCATCCGCGAGTACGCTCTGGAGCGGCTGGCAGCGCGCGGGGAGGTGGAGGCCCAGCGCCGGGAGCACGCCGCCTACTATCTGGCGCTGGCTGAGCAGGCGCGGCTCGAGGTTCAGGGGCCAGAGCAGCCGGCGTGGCTGCAGCGGTTGGAGGCCGAGCACGACAACCTGCGCGCGGCACTCGGATGGGCGCTGGAGCGACGCGAGGAGGAGACGGCCGTGCAGCTGAGCGGGGCGCTGTGGGACTTCTGGGAGCTGCACAGTCACTGGAGCGAAGGCCGGCGCTGGCTGGAGGCAGCCCTGGCCATCGACCGTGCGGTGTCCCCAGCCGGCCGCGCACGGGCGCTCCTGGCGGCAGCAACGCTGGCACGTCTTCAGAGCGATTATCGGCAGGCGGAACGCCTGGCGGAGGAGAGTCTGACCCTGGCCAGGGGACTGGAGGACAAAGGTGCCACGGCCGACGCGCTCCAGCAACTGGGGACCGTGGCGTACCACCACAATGACTACGCACGGGCGCACACGCTGTTTGAGGAGAGCCTGGTTCTCTATCGGAGCGTCGACGACAATGCGGGGGTGCTCGACGCGCTCCCCATGTGCGGCAACACGGCCGAGGCGGTTGGCGATTACCTGGGGGCAGGCGCCTACTACCAGGAGAGTCTCGCCGTGGCACGAGAGATGAACAACACGCACGACATCGCGAAGTGTTTAATGGGGCTGGGTCGGGTGGCGCTGGGGCAGGGGGAAATGGCGCGCGCGCAGGCGCACTTTGCGGATGCCCTGGCCTTGCAACAACAGATCGAGGACAAGAATTGCAGCGCCCGCTCGCTGCGGGGCCTGGGCGAGGTTGCGCTCGCCCAGGGTGACCCCGGCGCGGCGCGACGATTGCTGGAGCAGGGTCTGGCTCTGTACCGGGAGATCGACGCGCGGGATGGCATTGCGAACGTCCTCGGCCTCCTGGGACGGGTGGCCCTGCTGGAGGGCGACGCGGAGCGGGCTGCCCAGTACTACGCGGCCAGTCTGCGGATCATGGGAGAGCTGTCGAACAGGCTTGGCATCGCCTCCTGTCTGGAGGGCTGGGCCGAGGTGGCGCTGGCGCAAGGCCGGCCGGCGCGAGCGGCGCGCCTCTGTGCCGCGGCGGCCACCCTGCGCGACGCGATAGGCGCCCCCCTGTGGCCGGTCGAGCGGGCCCGGTACGACCGAACCGTGGCCGCTGCCCGGGCCCAGTTGGACGCGGCAGCGTTCGCAGCGGCCTGGGAAGAGGGGCGGGCCCTATCCATGGAGGACGCCGTCACGCTCGCACTGGCGTCCTCATAGGACGGCACTTGTCCTCACCAGCCGGGCACGATCAGGCGCAGCGGATAGCCATGCTGGATCGGGAGCGGCTCCCCATTCATGGCATAGGCCAGCAACGCCCCGGAGGATAGGGCCTCGTCGAGCGTCAGGCTCCGCTTGAAGTGCATGGTCTCCGCGTGCCGGTCCACCGTGCCGCTATCCGCGCCCCGGGACATCACCTCACGCGCTCCGGCGCTGACCCCTGCCCGCTCCTACATGCTCACCGCACCCAGTTGCCACTGCTCCCCCGGCGTCGGTGGGCTGAGCAGGGAGCGGCCGTTCCCCGTGCATTCCAGCGTGACCACCAGGGTCTGCGAACGCATGTGCTGCGGGTCGCGCAGGCTCAAGCGCAGCGGACGGTCCACCAGGCCGCCGACCGACAGCCGCCAGGTGGTGGGATCAAGCTTGGCGATCTGGAAGTTATTGCGCACGTAGAAGTGCATATTCGGCATTACGACGCCGCCGATCAGCGCGTCGATCGAGGTCTCGCAATTGAGCGGATGAGCGCGATGGACCACCAGGCCGGCATCGATCGCCCCCTGACACGCATCTTCCGGGTCCACCGCGCCTTCGAAATCGGGCAGCGGCGCGGCACAGCCACCGCTGGTCACCACTCGTGAACAGGTCGATGCCGGATACACCTCGACCGTGCCCGCTTGCGCGAAGGGCGTCATGAATGCGTTGACCTGGTCCTCGTCCGCGGCGGTGACGATCAGGAAGAAGGTGTGCTCTCCCTGCACGACCGCCTCCCCCTGGATGTCCAGGCCGTGCCGGCGCACATTGGGCCGGCTCAGATACTTTAAGGAGCATCGCGCCCATCTCTGGGTCCTGTGCCGGGCACCGCGCCGCCTCATGTTGATGGCGAACGACGAAGAGAGCCATGATTTCCTCCTCCCCCGCAGGGGTACATCTGCCGTGGGGCCACGCGCGATGCAGCGACCGTATTCTATGAGCCGGCAAGGGCCAAGGTGGGCTTCCCAACTTGGGATTGCTGCGGCGTCGCTTCGCCGAAGTCGAGCGGCATGCCGGCCGTACACCAGGCTTCGGTGCCGCCATGAACGTTTGTCACCTGCATGATCTCCATCTGCCGCAGAAACTGTGCCGAACGCAGGGAGCGCATGCCGCCCTGGCAGATCACAAACAGTGACCGGTCGCGCGGCACCTCCGCCAGCCGCGTCGCCAGTTCGGCCTGCGGCAGACTGGTTGCGCCCGGCACGTGCCCCTGCGCGTATTCCTCCGGCTCGCGCACATCCAACACGGCCGCGTCCGGCCCACGCGACGCCAATCCCGTCACATCGACCCCGGCTACTTCCGTGGTCTGTGCCAACATGGCCCAGGGCATATCCGCGACGCCGCGATTGGTCGCCTCGATCGCCGTCATATTCAAGGGCCGCGCCGGTACCGCGTCGGCAAGCGTCGCGATGAACGAGGCGCGATCCAGGCGAGCCAGGGGATTATAGAGCCGCTCGAAGCCGATGGTGGTGCTGGGCCGGCCGCACATGCCTTTACCACACGGCCCTTCGAAGTGCCCCGGAAAGACCGCCACCCAGTCGGGCAGGCGGAGCAGGCTGCTCACGCTCTCATACTGCGTGGCCGCGTCACCGCCGCCGAAGTCGGGCCGTCCGACATCGCCGACCAGCAGCGAATCGCCGGTGAGGACCATGGACGGCTCTGGGCTGCGCGGCGGATTGATCACCAACAGGGAGATCAGTTCGCGGCGATGGCCGGGGGTGTGCAGGACACGCAGGCGGAGCTGCCCCAGCCGCAGTTCCTCGCCGGCGCGCAGGCGGCGACACGGGTAGACGACCTGGGCCGCCTCGTGCAGTGCGAGTTCGCCGCCACATTGTGTGACCAGGCGCCGCGCCCCTGAGATGTGATCGGCATGCACGTGGGTATCGATCACGTAGCGTAGGGTGAAGCCGCGCTCACCTAGGAGGTCCCGATACTGCCCGATCTCCAGCGCCGGATCCACGATGGCCGCCTCGCCGGATTGGCGAGAGGCGATCACATAGGAGGCGCAGCCACACAACTCATTCAGGATCTGCTTGAAATACATCGTCGTTCTCCCTCCGCGCCGGATCCTGCCTCCATGCTGGGGCGGGATCCGGCGCCACGCGCCGAGGCGCTCATATTACAGTGTCCTATACCGGTTGCGCCGTCGTGCGGAGGTAGGGCTTGACCGTCGTGTAGCCGGGGAAGCGCAGGGCAGCATCCTCATTGGAGACGGCCGCGGTGATGATCACATGCTCGCCCTCGCGCCAGTCCGCCGGGGTGGCGACCTGATATTTCGCGGTCAGTTGCAGGGACTGCAGAGCCCGCAGGATCTCCTTGAAATCCCGCCCAGTCGCTGCAGGGTAGGTGAGGGTGAGCTTGACCTTCTTGTCCGGGCCAATCACGAAGACCGAGCGCACCGTCATGGTGCTGTTCGCATTGGGATGGATCATCCCATAGAGGTTCGCCACGGTGAGCTCGGGGTCGGCGATCAGCGGGAAGTTCAACCGCGCTCCAGTAACCTCCTCAATATCGTTGACCCACCGCTGGTGCGATGTCAGCGGATCAACACTGACCGCGATCACCTTGGTGTCGCGCTTGGCGAACTCATCGCGCAGTTTGGCGACGGCGCCGAGCTCGGTGGTGCAGACCGGAGTGAAGTCCGCCGGGTGGGAGAAGAGAACGCCCCAACCCTCGCCAAGATACTCGTAAAAGTTGATCATCCCCTCCGTGGTCTCGGCGGTGAAGTTCGGGGCCGCGTCGCCTAACTGGATTGCCATTGCGCTCTCCTTGCGTCTACTTGGAGGGGAGCACCCTTTCCTGTTGATGCTTCGTGCATCCGGTGGTCTACCTCTCCGGCATCCCCACCGTTTGGTGTCCCTCACAAGTGCAAGTCTAGACTTGGGCAGCTCCGGTCACCAGCAAGAGTCGACAGACTTACCCTCAATCTTGGCCGCAACCTTGGTGCCCGCGGCGCTACCGGAAGGCCCGCTCGGTACGGTATCTTTGCGGCGCCGACGGTAATCCACACGCTCAATCCGGGCGTGGGGACCAAAAAGTGCCTGGTAGGCGCGCCGCCTTCCCGGCATTTCGCCGGCGCTCGGCAGGGATAGAGCAGGTAGATGAGAGCGTTACGGTCACATGGGTCGCGGCGCCGGCTCCGCGGTTCGCACGGCCAGGGCCCGCTCAAGCTGGGCAAGTGAGGTGTTGCCGCCGCTGCAGACAATGCCGACCTTCTTGCTCCGCAACTCCGCCCGCAGCTTATAGGCCGCGGCCAGAGGCGCGGCGCCCGCGCCCTCGGCCAGAGTATGCGCGTGCTCGATCATCCAGACCATGGCTTGCCGGATCTCCTCCTCGCTCAGCAGCACGAAGTCATGCAGGCCCTGGCGGAGGATCGCCTGCGGCAGGGAAAACGGCGCCCCGGTGGCCAATCCCTCGGCAAAGGTACGGCTGGGAGCCTCGACCGCGCGCCGCTCCTGCCAGGATAGAAAAGCGGCAGGCGCCGCCGCCGCCTGGCACCCGATGACGCGAATGGCGGGGTTTACGGTCTCGGCCACGATGCAGGCGCCCGCCGCGCCGCTGCCCCCACCGATCGGGACCAACAGCGTATCCAATTCGGGCTCATCTTCCAGCATCTCCAGCGGCCCGGTCGCTACCCCCGCGATCAGCAGCGGCTCATCCCCGGAGTGGATATAGCGATACCCCCGCTCTCGTGCCAGAACCTCGCAGTGCAGCCGCGCCTCGTCAAACCCGGCCCCATGCACCACGATTGCCGCCCCCATCCCCTCCATCGCCGCCACCTTGCCCGGATTGGCCCCTTCGGGAACCACAATACAGGCCGTGACCCCGAACAGGCGGGCGGCAAAGGCGATCGATTGACCATGATTGCCGGTCGAGGCTCCGATCACGCCGCGGGCCCGCTCCGCCGCGTTCAACTGGGAGATCAGATTGATCCCGCCGCGAACCTTGAAGGCGCCGACCGGCTGATAGTTCTCGTGCTTGATGTAGACCTCGGCGCCGATCAACGCGTCCACGGCCGGATAGCGGTGCAGCGGCGTGCGCGGCAGATACGGTCGTAGACGGCGCTGAGCCTGCAACACATCGCGGAAGGTGGGAGCGATCATCGGCTCATCTCCTTATCGGCAAGGCGGAGAATAACAGGCTACGGCGATCATACAGGGTCAGCCGGCGTCTTGACACGATCTGCTACTCAATGTATCGTCGATATATCTAGATAACATCTAGAAGCCTCGATCAGCTTGAAAGGAACGTCATCGTGGAGGCAATCTTTAAGATGCGGCACGCACACCGGCACGGTCCCTGGGGGGAGCGCCCCGAACACATCCACTTTGCCAAGACGCGATTCGTCGGTCACCACGAGGGCCGGGAGGGCTTCGAGCCCCCGGACCGGCACTGGGGCGGCCCCGGCCCGGGCGAAGGGCCGGAACGATTCGAGATCCATCGTAAGTTCTGGGCCGGGCCTCATGGTCCCCATCGTCGACCGGGCGGTCCGTGGGGCCGAGGGGGCGGACCACGTGTTGGTCGCGGCGACGTTCGGGCGGCGATTCTGCTCTTGCTGGCCGAGCGGCCCCTGCACGGCTACCAGATTATCCAGGAGATCAGCGAGCGGAGCGGCGGCCTCTGGCGGCCCAGCCCCGGCTCGGTCTACCCTGCTCTGCAACTGCTCGAAGACGAGGGTCTCGTCCACGCCGAGCAGGAAGCCGAGCGCCGCGTATTTCATCTGACCGATGCCGGCCAATCCTATGTGGAAGCACATCGGGCGGAGCTTGCCGCCGCGCGGGACGCCGTGACCGGCTCCGTGGACGACGCGGTGCTGGAGCTGCGCGATCTCCATGAGCAGCTTGGCGCCGCGCTCATGCAAGTGGCCAGGGCCGGAACCCCCGCCCAGATCGCCGAGGCCCGCACCCTCCTTAACGGCACCCGCCGCCAACTGTACCGGATTCTCGCCGGCGACGACGCACCGAGCGAGGCCGGCCAGTCGTAACTAACTCAATCGAGGTGGGGAGGACGGGCGTTCTCCCCACCTCGGTGATCTTGTTGGCGAAATCGTCTGGGAGCGCTCCTTCGGCGGCGTTCGTGCCAATTCGCCAACAGAATCCTCGATGCGCAGCACTCCGCGGCTCGGCGCGGCCCTATAGGTCATCCTCATCGGCCCGCGGCTCCTTAACGCCGATCGCCACCGCCGCGCAGACCATCGCCAGCACCCCGGCCGTGCAGAGAAATACCGAGCGGATCCCGAAAATCCCCGCGATGGTACTGCCCCCCAATTGGCCAATTGCCGCGCCCGCCGAATTGGCTCCGGCGCTCAGCCCGATCGCGGCGCCCCGCCGCTCGCGCGGCGTACCCAGACTCAGCATGGTGCTTGAGGTAGCCAGCATGCCGCCCAGCACCAATCCCTCCAGGCCGCGCAGGATGTAGAGTTGGTTGATATCGGTCACGAACGCTTGCGGAATGTTAAGCAGGGCCGAACCCAGGGTGGCGCCGATCAGGATCAGCCGGAAGTGGCCGCGTCGATCCATCAGCCGGCCGACCACCACGGCGGTGACGGCGCTGCAGACGCCGGCGATCGAAAAGACATTGCCCGCCAAGGCGGCGGCATTCGCGGAGTTACCACCCAACTGCTGCACGAAGACGGGCAGGATCGGCCCTACGATCTGCCCCCCGAACTGCACGGCGCACAGCACCACGATCAGCAACGCCAGCTGCCGGTTCTCGAGGATAACCCTTGAATCCCGCCAGAAGCTTCGTCGCGGCTCGTCGCGCCGCCTCGTCACCGGCGTAAAGTCCTCGTCGACCAGGAACACCACCAGGAGGGTGGCGATGGCCAGAAGGGCCGCCGCGGCCAGAAAGGTGGTTCGGAAGCCGAAATGCACGTCCATCTGGCCGCCCAGCAGGGGGCCGATCGAGTTGCCCGTGAACAACGCTGTCTGCATCAGGCCCATGGCAAAGCCCAGCCGCTCGCGCGGCACGGCCGAGGACACCAGCGCCTGCGAGGCGGCCACGCTGCCGGCCAAAACGCCCTGCATGATACGCAGCGCCAGTAACTCTTCCGGATTCTGGGCGAATATCATCAACCAGATCAGCACGGCGCCGCAGCCCATGGCCCGCACTACCATCACCTTGCGGCCGTAGCGATCCGATACCGCGCCCCAGAGCGGCGCGAAAATGGTCATCGCCACCGTGGTGCCGGCGTAGAGCGCGCCCGACCAAATCAGCACCGAATGCGTATCGTGTACGCCAAGATGCTGAACATAGAGGGGAAGAAATGGGTACACAAAGCTGAAGCCCACGATCGCGAGGATTTGGGCGACGAAGCTGGCCCAGAGTACCCGCTGCCAGGATTCGTTCACCTCCTCAGTGTACGTAATTGCTCCTTGTCGTGTCCTGGTTGGAGTTCAGGCGAGCTGCGCCTCGCGTTTGTGGACGTGCTCTCGGGCGGCTTCGCTATACTGCTCCTAAAACGCGCCCTCGACCATAAACGCTCGCCGCGCATTCATGCGCGGGCCCGCAACACTGATACTATGAAGAGAACGCCTCTCGTCGTCTATCTGGGGCGTCCGGCCAAGCGGGATAGAAGGAGAAGTGCCGGCATGAGCGCCGAGGACCGAGCCTTGCTGCTGATCGCGGATAGCGTCAACAACGCCGATATGTACCATGCAATCGGCTTCCTGTTTGGGGATCCGGTCATCTATCTGCGCACTGCCGGTGGGGAAACGCTCGTCTGCTCCAACTTTGAGGCGGAGGAGGCGCGCCGTCGTAGCCGGGTGCGCGACGTGATCGCCCCGCAAAGTCTTGGCTACGACGCGCTGCGTACCCAGATACCGAACCGTCACGAGGCGTACGCCGAGATGGTCCGCCGCTTGCTGGAGGCACGGGGGGTCCACGCCGTGACCGTGACCAACGACGCGCCGGTCAGCGTGGTGGATTACCTGCGCGGGCATGGTGTGGATGTAGCGTGCGACCCGGACGCCCTGATCGAGACGCGGAAAATCAAACGCCCCGATGAGATCGCGGCGATCGAAACGGCGCAGCGCGCGGTCGAAAAGGCCATGCGCCGGGCCGTCGATCTGATTGCGGGGAGCGAGGTGCGCGACGGCATGTTGTTCCATGAGGGGCAGCCGCTCACCGCCGAGGATCTCCACATGGCGACCGATACCGTGTTCCTGGCCGAACGCTGCGTGGGCGAGGGCACCATCGCCGCCTGCGGCCTGGATGCCGCCAGTCCGCACAATCGAGGCGCCGGCCCCCTTCAGGCCGCGGCGCCCATCGTGCTGGACATCTTCCCTCGTCACTTAAAGCTCCGCTACTTCTCCGATATGACCCGTACGGTAAGCAAGGGCGACCCCGGCCCGGAGATCCGCCGCATGTACGACACTACCCTCCGCGCCCAGGAGGCGGCATTGGCCGCGATCGCTCCGGGGGTGAGCGGGAAGGACATACACGAGACGGCCTGCAAGGTATTCGAGGAGGCCGGCTATCCTACGAGCCTGCGCCTGGGCGTGATGCCGCCCACCGGGTTTATCCATAGCCTGGGTCATGGGGTGGGGCTGGAGATTCACGAGGGACCAAACATGGGTCCGCATGGCGAGGTGCTGCGCGAAGGTCATATCGTAACGGTCGAGCCCGGCCTCTACGACCCGGCGGTCGGCGGCGTGCGTATCGAGGATATGGTAGTGGTGACCGCGAACGGCTGCCGGAATCTGACTAACTTCGAGAAGGTATTGGTGGTGTGATTCTCCGTTATCGGACGGCGCCGCTCGATCGCGCGGCGCTGATCCGCACGATCTGCACGTTGGCCGGATTGCTGGGGCTGCTGATCCTGGTCTATTTTATCCATCAGTTCGCGCCGCCGATCATGTTGCTCGACGCGCCCTTGCTGGCCCTGCCCGCCCTGGCCTACGCGGGCAGTCCGGAAGGCTACGCCGTGGATGCCGAGGCAATCTACATCGAGCGCAGGGCGATGCGCACCCTGCGCATTCCTCTGTCGCGGCTGACCGCCGCCGGCCCATTTCGCCGTCCCGCCGTGTCCGGCGCGATCCGTATCTACGGCACGGGCGGCCTCTTCGGCTGGGCGGGGCGCTACCGCTTCCGCGACCTGGGCGGCGTGTCCATGCATGCGACCAATTTAGACCGCCTGGTGCTGATCCAGCGCGTGCGCGGCCGCCCTTTACTGATAAGCCCCCTGGATCCGGGCGCCTTCCTGAACGGGGTGCGCCGCCAATTCGAGACAATCGAGGCAACGGCTCGCCACGGGTAGCGCCATGTGGCTTTACGCGCGAGGAATTGTCCTCGCTTACCTCATTGCTCGATGCCTGCCCCGACAGGGCCACCCTGGTAGCGTATCGCGTGGCGATCATGGATGAGAACGTGCCTGCGAAGCGCGGCGCAGCGACGTGCATCTGACGATGCGCAGAAGGGAGCGGCGCGAGATCGGAAAATACAAGCCTCCGGGCTGAGGCCGGCCTCGCTCCTGCCTGCCGCCGCTCGGAGGAGTGTGGCCGTTCCGAATCAGAGTGGGAGAAACAGCACGCGCATGCGTAGCTCTTCAGGCTCGCCGACTGTGGCAATGATTTCCAGATCTCGGATGCAAGCACCGATGGAGACCCGCAACTGATGCGCATAGATTACACCGGCAAAGGGAACGCTTGCCGTCTGTCGGCGTGTAGCCTCCACGAGCAAATCGTCATCCTGCGAGAAAAGCGCACGCCCATGCGCCGAGGCCCGGTCCAGTAGCGCCGTATCGTCCAGTGTACTGGCCGCGTCCTCGAACGCTGTCAGCACATCGACGTTCCGGAGCCGAAGTCCAGTCGTAATCGCTCGAGGCACGTGCTGATCCATGTAGAGCCCTACCGGCATTAGGGCTTGCCTTGCGCGGGCGGATATGCCCTGAGGGATACGGCCGGCGCCTGCCGGCGCAGTTCATCTACCGCTTCCATGCGGCGCGCGATGTCTTGGTTCAGATCGTCCCGGTGATCCCAGTAGTAGGCTAATGCCGAGTGGATTTGACCGAGTGAGAGGTAGGGGAACTGGAAGTGTAACTCCTCCGGGCTCCAGCCATAGGCGGTCTGCGCCAGGGCCAACTCAATGACCTTCATCGTCGTTCCGGCGACGAGCGGAACACCCTTGGGATCGAGGACAATATGCTCATACCGGGTTTCAACGAATGACATTGATGCACTCCACGGTAAACTCGTTGGCCTCGGTCTCCTGGCGGTTTCGCGGCACGAATTAGCGTCATAGTGAGTTTACCGCCTATATCAACGAAAAGGTGGCGGACTATCTGGCCGGCGGCGCCCGCCTGGTCTGGCTCGTGTTTCCGCGCACCCGCACCGTCCAGATTCACCGCGCGGGCGAGCCCATCCAGATCGTGTCCGGCACGGAGCGACTGCACGGCGACCCGGTTCTGCCGGGCTTCTCTCTCGCCCTCGACGGGCTATTCTCCTGAGCGCTCCGGCCGACCGCGGCTGTGCTCGGCCATAGCCGCCGCCATCCTCGCTTAATCGCCTGTGTTCATCCCCTGCCACAGGCGATTACTTTCTCTCACCCAATCAAGCGCGGGCACACGGTGAGCAGCCGCTGGGTCAGGGTGGTGAGATAGGCCGGACCCTGCTGGGTCGGCATGGTGATGCGGTAGACCCAGATCGCGGCGCCCTGGAGATCGGTGAGCAACAGGCTGGGCACGCCGGCGCAGTCCGGATCGGGCCCCTCCACGTCGCGCAGCACCACCACGTTGGAATGCGGCGTGGGTAGGGCGCCTCCCGCATCCGGGCAGAAGGGACGCGGCCCGCCGGGATAGGGATACAGCACGGCGGCCGGATCGACACGATAGCCGTTGATGATGTCGCAGAGTGCATGATTGGGATCGATCTTTTCCATGTCCGTGGGGAGCACGATGACGGTGCGCGGACTGTTGAGCAGGACGCGGGTCACCAGATCGGCGGTAGGATAGGGGGCATAGCGTTGGGGTAGCATGGTGACGTAGAACTGATGAAGGTTGAGACCCAGAATAGCGGCCAGGGCGACGATGACGCAGAGGCCCCTTACCGTGCCGCGCGGGCCCGGCAGGATCCGGGCCAGGGCCGCGCACGACGCGTGGAGTCCCCACCCGGCGAGGAGGGCGGCCGGGGCAACGGCAATCATCAGGCGCGTATCCGCGATCTGCGGGGCGTAATAGAGCGGCGTGGTGAGGAGCACGCCAACCGCGAACCAGATCAGGACGAGACGCACGCCGTCATGGCGTAGTCGGCGCAGGGCCAGGGTGACGCCGATGCAGAGCGCCCCTCCCGACAGCACGTCGAATACCTCTCCGTAGACATAGTGGCTGACTTCCGTGGCATAGAGGAAGGCATAGACCCCTCGCACCGTATTCTGGGCCAGGAGATTGCCGACGGGCACATAGGTGCGGGCCTGGGAGAGGCTGATCAGGGGGAACATCTGGCGGATCGTCTGATCGCCGTTGTCCGCCAGCAAGGGCAACACCACCAACACGAAGCCCGCCAGGAGAAAGGCGAGGCGCCGCGCCGCCAATCGCCAACCGCCGCGCCAATCGAGGAGCACCGTCGCTCCCACCACGCCGATCATCAGGCGGCCCGAGAATAGACTGTACCAGGCGCCGGCCGCGCAGGCGCCCGCGGCGAACAGCAGCATGGCCGAGTTCCGTCGCATCCCCGCGTAACAGAGTGCCGCCGCGCCCGCCATGAAGAACAGGGGATCGTTATTGTTGTAGCCGATACGCGCGAACGCCCAGAGCAGAGGGCAGGCGATGTAGATGACTACCGCCGCCATCGCACGGGCCGCCCCGCCCAGGCGGCGTCCCAGCGCATAGAGCGGGATGATGGGGAGCGCCGCGGCCAGCGTGCTGCTGAGCCGCCAGCCCAGGGCGTGCATATCGGTTAGGCGCATTACCACGCCCTGGTAGATACTGTCGGCCAGGGGGTGAATCCCATAGACTCCGGCCTGGCTGAAGGGGTCCACCGCCGCGCCCTGGGCCACGGCGCGGGCCAGATCATAGAACGGCCACTCATCGCCCCAGAAGAGAAAATGCCAATCGCGTATGTCGTATTGGTTGAAGGCGGTAAAGGAGAGTACGGCCGCGATCGTAAACAGATAGTCGATAGGTCCCCAGCGGGGCAACGGATCGGGGGCGGCCGATCCGGTGAGGCCGCGGAGCGCCCCAGCCGTGAGGCCGATCGCCGCTAAAAAGGGGAGCAGGAGCCAGGGGTTGGCGACCCGCGCGTGCGCCGCGCCGATCACCCAGGCATAGAGCACGAGGGCGACGGCGATCGCGGCCAGGGCCAGGGGCGGGCGACCTCTCGTGAAGCGCAGACCCGTATCATCCGCCACCGCTTCCGCTTCGCGGGCAGGCAACAAGGGCGGGAGCGTGAAGAATACGCCGAGACAGCCCAGGAGGACGCAGAGGGTGCCATAGAGCACCCACTCCGGGTTCGGGAAGACGTCGCCGAGGATGCCATAGGGGAGGGTAGGAAGCCGGCCTAGACTAGAGGTCTGCTGCATGAGCAGCACGCCCAGCGGGACAAGCGCCGCGCAGGCAAGCGCCGCTGCCGCCCGCGCCCACATGAGGGGCGGCAAGGTAGCGTCCGGCGTGGTCATGGCGCGATTCATCTCCCTCCGGTCGCGACGCCTCGGCTCGTCCCTATGGTAGCAGGAGCAATCCCGGCCCCTGACTCGGCCGATCTTACTATTGTATGAGGAGTACCCTGGTCATAGAGTAGAGAGCGCGATCGTGCCTTTGCCGATGGTGCTTTTTCGCGCCTTCGATCCGGTCCGCGTTGCTTCCGACCGCGATCCCATGCTAGCATCGGGAGGAGGAGTAATGCCCTGGTCCGCGTCGGCATCGTGCTTGCACCAGGGCTTGGCTCGCGCCCATCGTCCGCGGCCGGGGTGCCTGCCGCGGCGGCGCCGGAGCCGCGAATGATGCCGCGGCATGATGCTCTGAGAACGTAGGTAGAGCCGATACGACCCGAGGGAGGATAATTATGCTGTCAACCTATGGGGAGACCGCGCCCGATCTCGTCGGCATGCTCCGCGAGATTGTGGTGCGGCTGCGGGAGATCGCCCAGGCCGATATCGTGGCGCTCTATCCGTTTGATGAAGCAAGCGAGACGTTCTACGCGCCGGTTGCCATCGGGATCAGCGATGAGGGGCTGCTCCACTCCCTGCCTGATATGGCCGATCAGTTGCGCCGCTACCGGCTGGATGCCGAGCAGGGGAAGGCCCCCGACGATCTCCAGCCGGCCCAGTACGGACCCAATGTGTGGCTCAAGGTCGCGCGCCGCCCCCTGGTGGCGGAAGACACGCCGCGTCAGCTCGACAGCAGCTTCATTCGCCGCCACAAGATTCGCTCCGTGGTTGGGTTGCCGCTCCTGACCGGGGACGAACTGGTGGCGCTGGTGTACCTGAATTACCTGGACCACGATGGGTCGGAGGGCAAGAAGCTGCTCACTCCGGCTCGCCTGGCCGAGTTGGAGAGCGCCGCCGCCGCCGCCGCCGTGGCTATCGACCGCGCCCGTAAGGCCGAGGATCTCGCTGCCTTCCGTGCCACCACCGAACTGGTCGACCAGTTTTCCACCATCGTTCCCGACGACGCCGGCGGCGCCCCCGCCGTTCACGGTCAGATCGAGCGCGCCCTGGCTACTATTTTGCAGGCCACGAGCACCGATGCCGCCGCTATCTATGATCTGGACGACCAGGAGCGGCAACTCGATCTGATCGCCGCGCAGGGTCTCAGCGGCGCCTTTACTTCTCCTTTACCGGTTGCCTCTCCCGAACAACCCTGGAACCTGGCCGCCCATGCCGGATTACAGGACGCCTTGCAGGCGCTCTCGCTGCACGAGGTAGCGGTGCTGCCCTTGAGGGGGCGCGGCACGCTGGTGGTGGCCGGAAAAGATCCCCTGGCCCTGGCCCGTAAGCCGCCCGCGGTCCGCCTTTTCCTTCACGCGGCAGCGGATCTGATCGGCGGCGCCCTGGAGAATCGGCGCCTGGTTGATGCCATGGAGGGGACGAACCGTACCTTCATGGCGCTCACCGCCCTGGGCAAAGCGCTCGCCTTGCCCGGCGCCTCGCAGGATCAGGTGCTCCGGGCCGTGGTGGCGCAACTCACCGACCCCGCCATTCCGGAGTTCGATTTCCAGTTCGCCACCGTGTTCCTGCTTGGCGGCGGTGGACGGGGCGACCTGATCGTGCGTCGCGCCGCCGGCGCCACCAGCACCGAGATCATCGACTCCGTCCCCAGCCCCAACGAGAACGGCATGGCGGGCGATCCCGGTCTCTACACTCATGCCGCTCCCCGTGTCCCGCGCTGGGTCCTGCAGAATGAACGGCGGATCGACAACAAGGACATTCTCAGCTTCGTGGCCCGTCATCAGCGAACGGTGGTGATTGCCGCCCTGGCCGATACCCGCGATCAGGATTTCGTCTGCGGCTACCCGGAGCAACAATTGGAGCGGGTGCAGATTCCCGTGGCCCGCGGATCGGGCCAGCCTACCGATCAGGTGCGGGCAATCCTGCTGCATGGTCCCAACCAGGCGCCCGAGTCCGGGGCGGTGGGGCGGGGCACGCTACAGCCCGCCCGCGACATTCAGCTGCAAGGCGATCTGTTCGATGCCTCGGGCCATGCCCAATTGCTCCGCGTCTTCGTCCCTTTCGGCGCCGACCCGGGCGCGGGCGGCCGAGCGAGCGGGGTGCTGGAGGCAGGCTACCACATCAGCCGGAAGCGGCAACTCGACCGCTTGCAGATCGAGGCGCTCAATGCCGCCGCCGCGCAGATCGCCTCGGCGGTGGAGACGGCATACCTGTTCGAGGAGTCGCGGAAACGGGCCGAATATCTGGAGATCGTCACCGAGGTGAGCAGGATGATCGCGTCCTCGATCGATCTCGAGCAAACACTGCATCTGGTGGCCCGCAACATGACCCGCATCGTGGACGCCTCGACCTGCCTGATCGCCCTGTTCGAGGACGACGGTTCCGCCTGGTTTGGCGCCGCCGCCTCCCATGATGAGGATCTCTGGCGCCGTCAGCGCATCGAGCGCCCCGAACCCTCGATTATTTTCGAGGTAGCGGATCGCGGCCATCCGATCGTGGTGGAGGACGCATCGGGGAGCGAGCATGTACGGGCGCATCTGATTCGTCTGTTCGGCATCCGTTCGCTGGTTGCCCTTCCCCTGCTGGTGGCCGATGGGCCGCCGATCGGCGCCGTGGTGTTGGCGCAGACCGATCAGCAGCGAACCTTCACCTCCGAGGAGGTGCTGCGCGCCTCGGCCCTGACCCAGCAGGCCGCCCTGGCGATCCAGAACGCCGCCCTGCACGCGCGTGAGGAAGAAGAGCACCATATCCAGAAAGATGTGATCCTGGTCGGCTTTGGCCAGTGGGGCCAGAAGGCCTACCAGCATTTACTCACCCTCAAGCAGTTCTTCAACTTCAAGACCCACGTGGTGGAGCAGGAGCGCGAAGGACGACGCGAAGCGCTGGCCGCCCTCGAACAGCAGGTGATCGCCAACGGCGACGCCTTCTACTGGGATTCGCCCGCCCACCCCGCCCGCGATGTGCTGGAGAGCGAGTTGGAGCCCAGCTGCTACGTCATTACCTATATCGTCACCCCGGCCGAGACCCATCTGGCAGTGCTGAAGCAATACTACGACCTCAGCAATGTGATCCTGATTGAGAAGCCGCTGGGGGCGCCCCTGGAGGACTATCGCGCGTTCCTCGACAGCGTGGACGGCAGCGTGCAGCTTGTGGCCGCCGATCACTACTACTTCAAACTTGAGGTCCGCCTGCTCCAGCTTCTCCTCACCGAGGAGCGCACCCTGCGCGAGTTTCTGGACGAGATCGAGGAGATCGAGATTCAGGTGCTCGAATCGCAGCCGCCCACCGGCTCCGGGGCACAGATCGGGATGATTGCCGACCTGGTGCCGCACGCCTTCGCCATCCTCTCGCTGTTTACCCCCCTCGATCGGCTCCAGTTCAGCGGTCCCCATCCTCTACAGATCGGCCGCTATCAGCCCTTAAATCTGGAGAAGGAGACCTTCGCCCGCCTGGTCGCCACCTACCCGCACAAGGGGCGCCAGGTGCGCGTGATTATCGACGCGGGGAAGGGCGTGACCGATGCGAAGTGGATCAAGCTGAGCGGCGAAAAGCGGGCCGGCGGCAAGCGTAGCTTCTACAAATTCGATTTCGGCAAGGGGGTGGCGATAGACGGTACGCAGACCAACCTGCGCGCCGCGACCCGGCATATTCGCCAGCCCGGCGTGCCGGACAACGCGCACATCAGCATGTTGCGGCATGTCATCGAGAAGAAACGTCCCGCCGTGGGTATTCTGGCCATTCGCGAGGCCATGCGGTCCAACCAGCGTATTCAGGAACTGGAGGCGCTGGCGGCCGAACTGATGCGGCTCGGCATCTGGACTCCCTACGAGCAAGGCCAGCGCCCCGAGTTCATCGACGAGCCGCCGGCGCGGATCGAGGCGGCCCGCCGCGAGGAAGCGGCGTACGTGGGGTGAGGTAGAAGCCGGGGACTGCGGTCCCCTGGTAGGGACGAGCGACTGTGGTCGCGTGGCCGGTAGGCTGCTTGACACCATATCACCTGAGTATGCAATAAAGATAAAAAATGCCCTATACAAAAAATCAGCTGAAATGGCGATAACGGCATGATGCAGGATGTCAGAGACGTGGCGACCATACGGCGTTGCGCCTGGGCGGTGAGCGAGCAGGCCATCGCCTACCACGACCGGGAGTGGGGCGTGCCGGTCCACGACGATCGGCTCCTGTTCGAGTTCCTCATTC
>JAICHN010000047.1 GCA_025924845.1 Chloroflexota bacterium
AAGGTCGGCGCCCCCCGCCAGGGCGGCAATCGTCGCGGCCATCGCCCGCGCTGCCCATATTCCCTCGTCGACGTGGGTCACGCAGGCATCAGCAGCGGCAATCTCGGCGGCGCGATCGGGCCGGCCGGCCCAGACCAGGCCGATCGGCACGGCGCGTGCCGCGGCGCCGTCATCATATCCTTGCGGATTATCACTGCCGGTAGCGGGCGGAGCCATGCCTCGGCCAAGGTTTACCAGGGCCGCTTTCTCGCTGAATCCAGTCCACAGGTCACCCGCCTGGGCGGCAAGGGATCGCCAGGCAGTGGCGAAATCCTCGGCGGTAGGGGCACCACCGTGGGCGATCAGGGTGCGCGCCGTTAACACGGCCATTTCGGTGTCATCGGTGGGACCGGGGAGTAGGATGTCGTCCCCGTAGCCGAAGCCGAACGGGAGAGTCAGACGCAAGACGCGATGCTCGAGCATCTCCAGGTCGGTGCGCCGTTGGAAGGTGCGTTGCCAGGGCCGCAGTCCCAAGCCCCGGTGCAAAGCGGCGGGATAGCTGATCGTATCGCCCAGGGCCAGGCCAAGCAGACCGCCGTAAACGTGATCGAAACGCTCCGTCATGGCGCTGTCCAGCCGCTAGGGCGCCCAGTGCTCGAATATTCGGGCCGTTGGAAGGGGTCGAAGCATTCCATCATGATGCAGGCCCGCGATCGCCGTTCAAGAACCGGGCGACCAGGTGATCCGCCAAGTCGGGCAGGGCAGTCCCGGCCACCACGCGGAAGTTGCGGCCCGGCACCGGTCCGATCCGTTCGCGCCACTCCACGGGAACGGCGGCGATCCCGCCATAGGCACCGGCCAGGGTGCCGGCGATGGCGGCGATAGTATCGGCGTCGCGTCCCTGGTTGACCGCCCCAATCACCGCCTCGCGGTAGTTACCGGCGGCGACGAGGAAGGCGCCGAAAGCGAGGGCGGTTGCTTCGGGCGCGATATCGGTCCAGGGGAAGTAGGTTACGGCGAGCGCGTCGTACAGGGCGGCGTGCGCGGACTCGGCATCGTGGTGACCGGCGGCGATCGCTCCAGCGCGGTCCAGCAATCGGTAGGTCCAGGAGTCGGCAGGCACGTGGGCCATCGCCGTAGCCAGGATACCGTCAGGGTCAGCGCCGATCATCGCCGCGGCGGTGCCCGCCGCCACTGCCTGGCCGGCGTGGAGGCCGTCCCGCCCATTGGTCACCGAGCCGAGCAGCGCCGCCACCGCCGCGGCGCGGTCGGGCTCACCAGCGCAGGCCACGCCGACCGGGCCGACCGCCATGGCCAGCCCATCGCTCAAGCCGTGTTGATTAAACCTCCCGCTGGCCGGTGGGCGCAGACCGCGCCGCAGATTGTTCATGGCGATCAGATCGCTAAAGCCGCCGCCGCGGAAGCCGCTGTCCGGGGTCATCAACCAACGACGCCAGATATCGAGCAGATCATCCTCGTTCAGGGCAAGCCCATATTCGAGCAGGATCAGCGCGTTGAGTACGGCGTATTCCGTGTCATCGGTTCCTACGGGCCGATCTTGGAGGAAGTCGGTAATGGAGCCGTAGCGCTTGCGGATGGAGGCGGGAGTGTAGCCTTCGACGGGGGCGCCGAGGGCGTCGCCGATCGCCTGCCCGATCAGGCAACCGTGGGCTCGTTCGCGGAGCGTGACGACCGTCGTCCCCATGGTCACCCTTCAGGTGGAGGCGTGTACCTGCTTGACACGCCGGCTGAATATACGTATAAGTTAATCGTATCACCGCCGGCAAGGCGACGACAACAGCGCAACCACGACTGGGGCATAAACTATGATGAAGACCTAAGACCGCCTGACCCCTCCACGATCGTACCCCGGTCATCGTACGTCGCTTTCTCGACGCATTTGTGAGGAGACGAGTCATGAAGAAACTTGGTCTAGTCTCGAGTCTCGCGTTTGTCACCGCCCTGGCCGTGCCCGTGGCCGGCGTCAAGGCGCGGGCGCCCCAGTATCCAGGCGGTATCGCCCCTACCACCCTGACCGTCTGGATGGACGCCCCGCCCACCGGGTATCCCGATCAGGCGCCCTCGGTCGCCGCGTTTGAAAAGCTGTACCCGCAGATCAAGGTGAACGTGGTGGACGTGCCGAACGCGGGCTACAGCCAGAAGGTGCAGACGGCCCTCGCCGGTGGGCAGGCCCCGGATGTATGGCTCTGGTTCAGCGCGGTTGATGACTTCGGGCGCGGCAACATTCAGGATCTTACGCCATACATCAAGCGCGATCATCTAAACACGAATCAATGGTTCCAGCCGATTACCCGCCTGCGCTTTACCTACAAGGGCGACTACTATGCCGTCCCGATCAGCAGTGGCGGCGCCGGCATCTCGTTTTCCGGCATCCTCTACAATAAGACCCTCTTCAAGCAAGCGGGGATCACTCCCCCAACCGGCTCCTACACCATCGATCAATTCGCCGCGATGGCCAAAAAGCTGAGTAACCCGAAAAAAGTGATCTACGGCACGGACGCCGGAGCAGGCGACTGGTATGCCGTCGGCTCGGCCCTCCCATGGAACTTCGGGGCCGACATCACCAGCCCGAACGGCCACAAATTCGAGGGCTATATGAACTCGGCCGCCATGAAGCAGACGATCTCCTGGCTGATCGGCCTGGAGAAGTCCGGCGCGGCGATTCCTCAATCGATCAGCAGCGCGGTCGGCGGCGCCTATGGCCCCTTCTATACCGGCCACGTGGCGATGAGCTTCGACGCCCTCTGGGATCTGCAACAGATGCGGAAGATGACCTTCGGGGTCGGCGTGTTGCCCTTCCCCTCGGTGCCCGATCATCGCAGCTACAGTTGGGCCGACGAGATCGGCGACGCCATGTGGGCCAAGTCTCAGCACAAGGACGCGGCCTGGGCATGGATGAAATTCCTGAGCGGCGCGCAGTGGGGCGCCGTGGCGGCCAAGCAGTATAACATCGCCACCCCGGTCGCCTCGCTCTGGCCGAAACTGGGCCTGGACAAGGATCCGCTCCTGAGCCAGTTCTATGCCACACGTACGAGCAACTTCCGCCTGCCCAGCTACGAGCGCAGCCAATTCTATTTCAGCTGCGCCGCTGCCTTCGACACGGCGTACAGCAAGGCGCTGCGCACCGGCAGCGCGGTCGGGCCGATGCTCGACGACGCGGCGAAGCAAGGCCAGGCATGCCTCGACAAGGATTACAGCCAGATCGCCAAATAGGAGATCAGCTTCCGGTGGTGGTTCCTGTTCCAGGAACCACCACCGGAAGCTGATTACAAGTCATTGAGGTCAAGGTACTGGGCAGGTAAGGGGAGGGGGAGGCAGCGTGGCAAGCGTACCGGGCATGCAACGCCGCCGGCGTAGTTCCGCGGCCGTTCGCGAGGCCATCGAGGGCTATCTTGCCATTTCGCCGTGGTTGATTGGCTTTATCGTCTTCACGGGCGGCCCCATCCTGTTCTCGCTCTATATGAGCTTCACCTACTGGGATCTCACCAATACGCCGCGCTGGGAAGGCTTCCAGAATTACCTGGATCTGGGCAGCGATCCGCGTTTCTGGCAGTCGCTCAAGGTCACGCTTACCTACTCGGTGCTCGCCTTACCGCTGGGCCTGTTGACCGGACTTGGCCTCTCGCTGCTGCTCAATCTGCGCCTGCCGGGGATGAATTTCTTCCGCACCCTGTTCTACATTCCCTCGGTGATCGCCGGGGTCGCGGTGGCGGCAATCTGGATGTGGACCCTGAACGGCCAGTTCGGCCTGCTCAACTACCTGTTGAGCTTTATCGGCATTACGGGGCCTGATTGGCTGGGCGATCCCAACTTCGCCCTCTACGCCCTGGTCCTGATCAGTCTGTGGGGCGTGGGCGGCGGCGCGGTAATCTATCTGGCCGGACTGCAAAACATCCCAGCCCAACTCTACGAAGCGGCGGCCATTGACGGGGCCGGACTCCTGGCCCGCTTCCGGAGCATCACCCTCCCCCTTCTCTCACCCACCATCTTCTTCCTGTTGGTCACCGGCATTATCGCCTCGTTTCAGACCTTCACCACCGTCTATATCCTCTCCGGGGTGAATCGCGACCAACCGATCGGATCACCGGAGGACAGTACCCTCTTCTACCTGCTCTACCTCTACCAACAGGCATTCGCCAGTTCCAAATTCGGCTATGCGGCGGCGATGGCCTGGGTTGGGGCACTCATTTCGTTGGCCCTGGCCCTGGTCGTATTCAAGAGTCAGGGCAGATGGGTTTACTACGAGTCCGAACGCGGCGGCGCCAACGAGAAGGGGGCATAGAATGGCGCGGCAGCTGTCCAGTGCCCCGCCGCCGGCGATCGGCGGCCTTGCGCTTCAGGCGATCGAGCGCAAGCGACCGCTCGCCCGCCTACTTGGGCCAACGGCGGCGTACCTCACCCTGGTCGTGCTGGGGCTGGTCGTCCTGACCCCATTCCTATGGATGATCAGCACCTCACTCCAGAGCGACGCGGGTCTCTTTCAGATTCCTCCCCAGATCATTCCGTCCGACCCCCAGTGGCACAACTACGCCGATGCCCTCACCACCGTGCCGTTCCTGACCTGGGCGAAGAACACCGCGATCATTTGCATCTTGAACGTGACGGGCCAGCTCCTCTGCTGCACCTTGGTCGCCTATGGATTCGCCCGGCTCCGCTTCCCCGGCCGCGGCCCCCTCTTCATTCTGGTCCTCGCCACTCTGCTCCTACCCTCGCAGATTCTGCTGGTGCCCCAGTTCATCCTGTTCAGCAAGCTTGGCTGGGTCAATACGTTCCTGCCGCTCACCGTACCGGCCTTTTTCGGCGGTGGTGCGGGAGCGTTCTTTATCTTCCTGATCCGCCAGTATATGAGGACACTGCCCTATGAACTGGACGAGGCGGGCCGGATCGACGGGGCGAACACCTGGGGAATCCTCTTTCGCATCCTCTTACCGTTGATCAAGCCGCCTCTGACGATCGTGGCGGTCTTCACCTTCACCGATGCCTACAACGACTTCATCAATCCGCTGATCTACCTCGCGGACAACAGTAAGTACACCCTGGCGCTTGGTCTCTCGTCGTTCATCGGCCAATACTCCAGCAACTGGAATTGGCTGATGTGCGCGGCGGTAGTGATTCTGCTCCCGCTCCTCCTGATCTATTACTTCGCGCAGCGTCTGCTGATCGGCGGCATCGCCTCGGTGGGCTTAAAGGGGTAAGGGCGGAAACGATGGGAAAGAGGGCGGCACCATACCCCCGGCGGCCTACCCAGGCTGATGTGGCGCGGGCCGCGGGCGTCTCCCAGGCTATGGTCTCGTACGTGCTCAACGGTAAGGGAGCGCTCAACGTACCCGAGGCTACCCGCACCCGTATCCTCGACGTGGTGGGGCAGCTTGGTTACGTGCCGGATCGCCACGCTCAGATTCTCCGCACCGGCAAGACCTATACACTCGCCTGCGTCATTCCCGATATCACCAACCCCTTCTATCCGGCCTTCGCCCGCGGTATCCAGGATGTAGCCGAGGGCAGCGGCTACGATTTTATCTCCTACAACACGGATGGCATGGCTGAAAAGGAGGAGCGTTCCCTGCGCTCCCTGCAACAAGGCCATGTGGACGGGGTGATCGCCACGCTCTTCCATCTCAAGACGGCGGAGATGCGTCCTCTCTGGGAACGCGGCATCGCCATCGTACGCTTCGAGCCGCGCCGGCCGCGCCCGGTCGAGGGACCGGTCGATTTCATCTATCTTGACAACCAGGCGGCGGCGCGCGCCATGGTCTCCTACCTGATCGATCGCGGCCACACCCGAATCGGCATGATCGCCGGGCACCAGGGCCCACGGAGCGCCCGCGTACGCGGCTACCGCGACGTGTTCATCGAACGCGGCATGCCCATTGACGAGAACCTGATCCGGGACAGCGGCTTTAATCTGGGAGGCGGCTATCGGGGCATGAACGAACTGTTGGCCTGCGTGCCCCGCCCCACGGCGGTATTCGCGGCCAACGACCTGATCGCCCTGGGCGCCCTGACCGCGCTGCGCGAGGCCGGGTTACGCGTGCCCGCCGATATGGCCCTGGCCGGCTTTGACGACATCCCGGCGGCGCAACTGGTCAGTCCGCCTCTCACCACCATCGGCCAATCCGCCCAATCGATCGGCGAACGAGCGGCCGGCATGGTGCTTGAGCGGTTGAACGGCATGGCTGGAGACGGCGGGCGTTGCGAGGAGATGCCCTATACGCTGGTCGTGCGCGAGTCGACCTGAAAGACATGAACCGTGAAGACGTCGATTGTGGCCCGGATCGACGGAGAAAGGAGAGAGCGAGTCGGATCACGATCGGTGGTGACTGTAGCGAGAAGTCTCTTGCTCTTACACGAAAAATGGAAGGATCCGCAATGAACGACTTGAATGAACAACGAGGTTTGGCGGTCGGACGCAAGGAATTTCTGGGTACCGGGATCGCGGTGGCGGCAGGCGCAGCCGCGGTGGCGAGCGGCCTGGACAGTGCCGCCGGGATCGCCCGTGCGGCGCGGATCGAGGTACGCGAAGCGGCCGCGCCGGTAAAGCTGGTCTGGGAGGTGGAGTTCACCGATACCACGGATCAGAAAGCGGTCATGCAGTATTTGATCAAACCCTATCAGCAGATTCACCCGAACGTCTCGATCGCCTATCAGTATCCGGGCGGCGGCTCGAACATCGACCAGCAACTGGAGACTCAATTCGCCGCCGGGGCGGGTCCCGACCTCTATGATGAGAACGGACCCTCCTTCATGCCGCCGTACATCACCAACGGCGACGCCGTGGATCTCGACCCCTTCGCCAAGAAGTACGGCTGGAAGCAAAAGCTCTCTTCGTTCGCCCTGCAATCGAGCCTCTACAAAGGGAAACTCTACTACCTGCCGACCGAGTTCGAATCGCTGCACCTCTGGTACAACAAGACGCTGATGCAGAAGAACGGCTGGAAGGTGCCAACCACCTATGACGAGCTGCTGACGGTCTGCAAAGCGATCAAGGATAAGGGACTGATCCCGCTCGCCTTCGGCTTGAACGGCTATCTCGGCGCCTGGGATTGGTGGTATAGCTACTTTCTGAACGCCTACCTTGGTACCAAAAAGCTCTACAAGATCCTTACCGGCCAGGTGCCCTGGACCGATCCCGATGTTGCCACGTCATTCAATATGATGAAGAAGCTGTGGGATCTCGGCTACATTATGAATAAGGAGTCCTCCGCGGTCAGTATCGCGGAGAGCTGGACTATCTGGGGGCAGCAAAAGGCGGTCATGCGCATGGAAGGTACCTGGGGCTTCCAGCCGGGCCTGGTCTACGCCAACGCCAAGAACTTCCAGTGGGATATCGCGCCCCTGCCCATCTGGAAGCCCGGCATTGATTTCGCGCCGCCCGTCGGCATCGGCGAGGTGAACGGGATCAACCCGCGCAGCAAGAATATCGACGTGGTGGCTGATTTCTACGATTTCGCGTTCTTCCGCAATCGCGACCAGATCTTGAAGTGGCTGCCCAAGCTCTCGAGCACCTTCCTGCCCTGCCTGAAATGGCAGCCCAGCGATTTCGGCAGCAGCTTTGATCCAAGGCTGGCCAAGGCGCTTATTGCCTGCAGCAAGGCCATGGCGACCGGCACGGCAGGCTACCTGTCATGGACCGCCTGGCCCGCCAAGACCGAGAACTATATGTGGAGCAACATCGAGAACTTCCTCTATGGGAAGCAGAGTATCAGCGACTACCTGACGCAGGTGGAGAAGATCTGCCAGGGTGAGAAAGCGGCCGGCGCGCTGCCGCAGGTGCCGAAGCCGGCCGGGATGTAGGAAACGACTGATGGCCAGAGCCGAAGGGCTGAGCATCGGGGGCAAGGGCCATGCCGGGATCACGCGCGGAGCACAGTGGCGCCGCCTGCGCCGCCGTGCCGTGCCGTGGTGCTTTATCTTGCCCGCCGTACTGTTGCATTTGGTGGTAATCGGCGGGCCGGCGATCGCGACCTTTTTCCTCTCACTCACCAGTTGGAACGGCTTCACGTTCGGTAAGTTCATCGGCCTTGGCAATTACCATACTCTGTTCACCGCTGACGACACCGTTCTGCCCGCGATGCTGAACAACGTCAAATGGACGATCATTTTCCTGACCATTCCCATTGCGCTGGGCCTCGGCTCGGCGCTGCTGATCCGCTCCATTCGCCAAAGCGGCGTACAGATGGCGTATCGTACCATCTTCTATCTGCCGGCCACCGTCTCGGGTGTGGTCGTGGCCCGCGTCTGGCAATGGATCTACGACCCCTTCTACGGGATCAATACCCTCTTCGCGAGTTGGGGCTGGACCGGCCTGGTCCAGAGTTGGCTGGCCGATCCGAGCATTTCGCTCTATGCGGTCGCCAACGCCGACAACTGGCGTTGGTGGGGCTTCGTGATGATTATCTTTCTTGCCGCCTTGCAGAATGTCGATCCTACTCTATATGAGGCGGCACAGATCGACGGGGCCGGACGCTTCGCCCAGCTCTGGCATATCACCTTGCCCGGCATCCGGCCCACGCTCGTCTTCGTCGGTCTGCTGACCATTCTCTGGTCGTTCCAGGTGATCGAGTTGATCTATCTGATGACCCAGGGTGGTCCGAGCAATGCCTCGATGACCCTCTCCATGTGGATCTATCACCAGGCTATCTACAACTACAATCCAGGCTATGCCAGCGCGATCGCGGTGGCGATGACCGTGGGACTTTCCCTCTTCATCGGCGGGTTTGTCTATTTGCGGTACAAGGGGTGGGATGTATGAACAATAGCCTCCTCTCTTCCGTGGAGCAGACCCATAGGCGGCGCTCCCTGCCCTGGGGGCACCTACTGATCCACCTGCCGCTATTGCTGCTGACCTGCACGGCGCTCTTTCCCCTGGCGCTGCTGCTGGTCAATTCGGTGAAGTCAAACTTCGCGATCCAGGCAAACGCCTTCGCCCTGCCGGGTGCCCTGCATTGGGAGAACTTTGTCAATGCCTGGAATGACGCCGGCTACACCGTAGCCTTCCGCAACAGCATCATTGTCACCAGCGGTACGGTATTCCTGGTGTGCCTGTTCGGCGGTATGTGTGCCTATGGCCTCACGCGCTTCCAGGTGCCGGGCATGAATGTGATCCTGATCTACTTGCTGGTTTCGTTCAGCCTGCCGGGGCTGCTCTATCTGGTGCCGCTGTTCATCCTGTGGCACAACCTGCACCTGATCGATACCCTGCAAGGGATCATTCTGATCTACACTGCACAGCAGATTCCCTTTGCGATCATGCTGCTGCGGTCCTTTTTCATCGGACTGCCCAGGGAATTGGAGGATGCCGCCCGCGTTGACGGTTGCGCGGAGTTCGGAGTCTTCCGCCGGATTATCCTGCCCCTTGCCTGGCCCGGCTTTGCCTCGGTCGGACTAATTGTGGGCATCACGAGTTGGAATGAGTTCATCTTCGCGGTCACCTTCCTGCCAACCCAGGGCATGCAGACGGTCGCCGTGCGCTATGCCGCATTCTCCGGACAATACACCCAGGATCTGGCGGCAAGCACCGCCGCTTCGGTGATTATGATCTTGCCGGCTATGATCCTTTTCCTGCTGCTGCAGAAGCGCTTCGTAGCGGGCATGACCGCGGGAGGAGTTCGCGGATAGTCTGCTGCCACTGTGTGCCTAGTACTGCCCATGAATGACGTACGATCCCCGCCGTACCGCCCCTATCAGCGAAAGGACAGCTTCATGCCTCTCCCGCACGACTACGCCGAGCGAGTCTATGCCGGCGTGCTCGGCAAGATCATCGGCGTCTATCTGGGCCGCCCCTTCGAGGGCTGGACCTACGAGCGCATCATGGCCGAACTGGGCGAAGTCACCTATTACGTGCATGGGCGCCGGAACGCGGCGGTCAAGAACCGGATGCTGGTGGTCACGGACGACGATATCTCCGGCACCTTCTCATTTCTCCGCGCCCTACCCGATCACGGCAACAGCCGTGACCTGACCCCGGCCCAGATCGGCGAGACCTGGCTGAACTATCTGATTGACCGGCGTACCGTCCTTTGGTGGGGCGGCATGGGCAACTCCACCGAGCACACCGCCTACCTTCGCCTGAAGAACGGCATTCCTGCCCCGCTCAGCGGCTCGATCGAGCTCAATGGGGCGGAGGTGGCCGAGCAGATCGGAGCTCAGATCTTCATTGACGGCTGGGCCATGGTTGCCCCCGGTGACCCCGAGTTCGCCGCCGACCTGGCGCGGCGGGCGGGCAGCGTCAGCCACGATGGCGCCGCCATCCATGGCGCCCAGATCATCGCCGCGATGGAGGCGCAGTCATTCGTGGAGCCCAGGATCGACGCCCTGATCGATACGGCGCTCCGCTTCATCCCGGCCGACTCGATCATCCGCCGCCTGATTCACGATATCCGCGAGTGGCATGCTCGACAGCCTACCGATTGGCGGGCTACCCGTGAGCGCATCGCCGCCAACTACGGGTACGACAAGTACGGCGGCAACTGCCACATGGTGCCCAACCATGCCCTGATCATTCATGCCTTGCTGCACGGCGATGACGACTTCCAGAAGTCACTGATGATCGTCAATACCTGCGGCTGGGACACTGACTGCAACAGCGGCAACGTGGGCTGCCTGCTCGGCATCAAAAATGGGCTCTGTGGTCTTGAAACCGGCCCGGACTGGCGAGGGCCGGTGGCCGACCGCCTGTACCTTTCCACCGCCGATGGGGGACGCGCCATTACCGATGCGGTGAGCGAAACCTACCACATCGTGAACGTGGGGCGTACGCTGGCGGGCGAACCGGCCCCGGTCCCAAAGGAAGGGGCGCGCTTCCACTTTGACTTGCCGGGAGCAGTACAGGGCTTTCAGGCGGAGGAGCAGGCGGATTCGCGCGGCACGGTGAGCCTGGAAAATGTGGTGGGCCACAGCGTACGCGGTGAGCGGAGCCTGGCCCTGCGCTACACGCACCTGGCGACGGGACGGGTAGGGCGGGTAAGCACGCCAACCTTCATCCCGCCCGAGGCCCTGACCATGCCGGGCTACAACTTCCTGCTCTCGCCCACGCTCTATACCGGGCAAACCGTGACGGCGAGCATTGAGGCTGATGCGGCCAATGCCGCTCCAGTGACGGTCGGCCTGTATATCCAGACCTACGGGGCGAGCGACACCCTGGAGGATACTCCTGGCCCAGAGGTGACACTGGAGCCTGGGATGCGCCACGACTTCAGTTGGCGGATGCCTGATACCGGAGGGGCGCCCATCGCGGCGGTCGGCCTGGAGTTGCGCTCGGCAAAACGAGCAGCCGGCGTAGTGTATCTCGATTACCTGACCTGGTCGGGGCCGCCGGACGTCGAGCTGAGGCGACCGGCAGGCGGAGGCACTATGTGGCGGCGGGCCTGGGTGGACGGCGTCGATCAGGTGGACTTCCGCCGACCGGATCCCTATCGTTTGCTGCAGAATCAGGGCACGGGCTTGCTGATCCAGGGTACGGCCGATTGGACCGATTATCAGGTTGACGTGGCGGTTACCCCGCACCTGCTGAAGGCGGGCGGGATCGGGGCGCGCGTTCAGGGTATGCGCCGCTACTACGCGCTGCTCCTCGATCGCGCTGGAACGGCCCGCCTGGTCAAGGCGCCGGCCGGCGAGACGGTATTGGCGGAAACAGCCTTTCCCTGGACCTTCGGCGCTACGTATCGGATGAGCCTCCAGGTGGTCGGCTGTCGGATCCGGGCGGCGATCGACGGCAAAGTGCTGTTCGAGGTGGAGGACACGGATCAGCCGTTGACCGGGGGCGGCGTGGCGCTGATCGCCACGGAGGGGCGCTTGTCGGCCGACACGGTGTATGTGCATCCGCCGAGTTTGTAGGCAGGAAACACCCCGTCGGGCTGAGGGATCCGCGACTGAGGCCGCGGAGGGCGGCAACGGGTGGGCGTGCCGGTGCTGCGAACGGCTGCAAGGTGACGTCCCCGCAAGCCCGTAGCGGAGGTGACGATGATCGGCCGGCGAACGGCGCCGGGATGTACACGGCGCCGTTCACCGACACTGACCACTAAGAGCCGCGGATCCTACGCGAACGGCCGGCCATACTGCTCCCCATGCACGACCTCCGCGCGCGGTTTCCGGTTCTTTTTGCCGCGTCCCACGGCATCGGCCGGATAGCCGAAGGGGATGATGGCGAGCACCTCCAGATCAGCGGGGATGTGGAGCAGGGAATTGACCGCCTCCAGTCCGCCAAAGCCGACCCAATTCGAGCCCACGCCCTCGGCCCAGGCCGTCAGCATCATAGTTTGAATGGCGCGGCTGGCATCGGAGACGGCAAACCGGCTCTTGTCGATCACCACCGCGATGGCGAGCGGCGCCTGCGCGATGTACGGCCCGGTCTTGGCAAGGGCCCCGAGTTGCCGTAACGTATCACGGTCCCGCACCACGATAAAGTGCCACGGCTGCAAGTTCATCGAGCTTGCGCTCAGGCGGCCTGCTTCGACAATGCGCTCGATCAGGTCGTTCGGGATCGGTTTTTCCTGGTAGCTCCGCACGGCGAGAATGGTCCGGGCCACATCAAAGGTGTCCATGGTGGCGAGTCCTTTCCTATTTGGCTCTATGTGGAGGTTACCCTACTGCCGCGTAGTGTGCGAAGTATGGCAAGTGCGGAGGGCTGATAACCGAGAAGCTCAAGGGATGGTATAATTAAATAGGACAGATGGTCTAGATACACGAGAGTCAGAGTCGAGGTCATCGCTTTCCAGGGAGGAGATAGAGATGGTAACGCCCATGACAGACCACGTGAGAAGCCTGGATAGTGGAGGAAAAGCCAATCTGGAGCGCGCCTTTCGTCGCGCCCTGGCCGAGAATCTGATGGCCTATCCCCTGACTGACGGCCGTTGGCAGTGCAAAAGCTACGCCCTGAACGTGAAGGGACCGGCGCCCCTGGATGTTGAGTGCGAGTGCGCTGATGCCGTCTATCGCGAGCGCCTATGCAAGCACGCGGCTTGCGTGGTATTCTGCCGCCTCTACGGCTTTGTCCCATGCCCGCCGCTCGGGCACGAAGGAAAGACCTGCCTTCCAGACTGCGTGGAGGATTTCACGGCACGCCTCATGGAGCAGACAGGCTCGGCGGCCGCCTGATTCGCCAGGGGTTTGGGCAAGGCGATCACCGCTTCCACCCTGCATCACAATCGCTCCACGCGGCCGAAAAATCGGCCCAAGCAGGATAGTAGAAAAACTACCCTGGAACGCGCGAACCGGCGTACCAGTATAATCCTTGGTGTGCGGCGGGCGCCGTTGTGACGCCCGGTACGGGCGCGCATCGAATCGGTGCGTACCAGTGACGATCGGAAACCGCTTCATGCACATACGATGGCAGGGATGGAGCCGGAAAGTTGGTCTGGTGCTGGTCATCGCGGGGCTGTGCGCCATTGCCGTCGGCATTGCGGAGGCGAGTGGGTCGAGTACACCGTCCACGAGCCGGGCAGATCAACCGGCTCGACACACCAGCCCCCTCATCGCGGCGGCGCAAAGCAAGATTAAACATGTAGTCTTCGCCATCCTTGAGAACCGCAGCTTCGACGAGGTGTTCGGCCGCTTCCCCGGCGCCGCCGGCACGACGACCGGTACCGTACCCGGAGGCCACACATTGCCTCTCCTCCACGCGCCGCCCTACTCCTGGCATGACATCGACCACGACTATGCCAATGCCGGCACGTCGATCAACGGCGGCAAGATGGATGGCTTCATCGATAACAACGGCGCGAACCTCAATGGCGACCGGATGACGTTCTGGCAGTTCGATCAAGGGGATATCCCGAACTTCTGGAGCTATGCCCAGCACTTTACCCTGGGCGACCACATGTTCTCGTCCGTGCCGGCGGCTACCTTCCCGAATCACCTCTACACGGTGGCGGCCCAGGCGAAGGGCATTGTCACCAATCCCCAGAACTCGTCAGGCGGCTGGGGCTGCGACAGTTCGTCCGGCGCGTACACCCTGGCCGTGAGCGGCGGCGGCGGCACCAAGCTGGAGCGCATGGGTACCTGCTTCACCTGGCCCAATCTGGCGGACAGCCTGCAGCGCGCTCACGTCTCCTGGGACTATTACGCGGCACCGGTATCCGATACCGGTTACCTGTTCTCGACCCTCGACGCCTTCCGCAGCATTCGTGAAACCAAGCTCTGGAGTTCCAACGTGCCGGATCAGAGCACGTTCGCGGCGGATGCACGGGCCGGGAAGCTCCCGACCTTTGCCTGGGTGACCCCTACCTTCACCCAGAGTTCCCATCCGCCCTTCTCGATCTGCTCCAGTGAGGACTGGTTCGTCGACAAGATGAACGCGCTGATGCAAGGGCCGGACTGGAACAGCACCGCCGTCTTCCTGATCTGGGACGATTACGGCGGTTTCTACGACCACATGGCCCCACCCAAGGGCCGGCCCTATGGAGTGCTCGGGCCGCGCGTGCCCTTCCTGCTCATCTCCCCCTATGCCCGGAGCGGCTACATCGACCACACCACGTACAACTTCAGTTCGATTATGAAAACGGTGGAAGAGTTGACGGGCGTGCCGCCCCTGAACCAAAATGACCGCGACGCGCGAGATCTCCTGGGCAGCTTCAACTTTTCACGTAAACCGGCTCCGCCGCTCCCCCTCAAAACGCGGGAATGTGCCTCCGGCCTCAGCCTTGCCGACTACCATACGTACTTACCTGCCGCGGTCGAGCAAACGATCGCCTCTACCCTTCGACTCAGCCGCGCCGAGATCCTCAAACGCCACGCGCACGAGACCCTGGCCCAAATCGCCGCGAACCAAAAGGTCTCCGTCGCCAAGCTGTCGGCCAACCTGCGCTATGCCGTCACCTCGCTCACCTTCGCCGTCAACGTGCCACACTACCTCTCGAGCGCCGCGGCGACGGACACGGTACATCACTACTTACAGCTCCTCACCACGCTATTGGCCGCGAAACCGGGCACCGACCTGACCCCATTGCTCGATCCAAGTGGTCTAACGGTGCGGCTTCCCCATGGCAGCCCGTTCTGAACGCGCGGGCGGGGCGGCCACGACACGGAGCCCGGGACAGTATCAATGAGGCGGTGAAGACGCGCCGCACGCACGGTCGCTCAGGCCGGCGATCACCCATTCGCCGGTCCGCTGCTCGGAGCCTACTTGGTGACCGTGCGCTATGGTAGAAGCAGGAAAGGCATGATTCGCGCGTGAAAGCTCTTGTTCCGCCGGCGCCGCCCTGGTATCGCCGGCAGGGAAGGCGCGTGTGGGACGCACCGCGGCGCCTGCATTTCCGCTTGGATCCCTCTCAGCACCACAGTTTCGTGCTCGCGGTGCAGGTGTTTGTGGCCAATCACGTCATCCTGGCGATCATCAGCCTGCTTACCGGTAGACTGTTCTACGATGTTGTGGGCCAGGTGCAGGATCTCTTCCCGCTCTGGGAACGATGGGACGTGCTCTGGTATGAGCGCGTGGCCGTAGCGGGCTACTCCTGGCATCCGCCGCCCGTACAGTCCGACGTCGCTTTCTTCCCCCTCTACCCACTGTCCATGCACGTGTTGAGCGTGCTTACGACCATGCCCGCCTACGCCGCGGGGTTGGTGGTGGCGAACCTCAGCTTTCTCGGCGCCCTCTACGTCGTGCATCGACTGGTGCTGGTGGACTTTGCCGGCGAGGTCGCGGATCGGACGGTCTACTATCTCGGCATTTTCCCCACGGCGCTGTTCTTCTTTACCGCGTATTCGGAGGCACTCTACCTCCTGTGCTGTGCCGGTTGCATCTACGCGCTGCGCCTCCGCCGCTGGTGGCTGGCCGGACTCTGCGGTATGGCGGCGACCCTCACCCGGCAACTCGGCATCTTGCTGGTGCTCCCGTTCGTGGTTGAAGTGCTGGCCTCGTGGCATGGGCCTCGGTGGACTCGCCTGTGGCCGCGCTTGTTGCCGGCGCTGCTCGTGCCCGCCGGCATGCTCGCGTTCATGGCATACCTGCAGGTGCGTTTAGGTGATGCTTTTCTGTTCTTCCGCGCCCAGGCCGCCTGGGATCGGGGGCTTGCGCCGCCCTGGCAGGGTCTACTCGATGACTTCGGCCGGGTGCTGCATCCGGTGACCGGCTTTCCGGCGCACACCACGGCGTCTCTGCAGATGCAGTCGCTCCTCAACGTCATATTCGTGCTGCTGTTTATCGGCCTGGTGGTGGTTGGAGCGACCAAGCTCCGGAAGTCATACACGATTTATAGCGCGGGCGTGCTGCTGGCCATCCTCATGACTCCCGCCGTGGGTTCCGGCCAGCCGCTGGCCCTGCTGTCGATCACCCGGTTCGAGGTGACCATTTTCCCACCGTTTATGGTGCTTGGCCTGGCCGGGCGGTCGCATCCCGTGGATCGGTTCATCATGATCTGCTCGGTTGGCCTCCTCACCTTGTTTACCATTGTCTTTGTGCGGGGCAAATGGATCGCCTGAGATTTCTGGTGCGCTGGTGGTCGACCGGCGAGCGCCGATGCCTGAACATGGGCTGGTCACCGGCCGTATACCGCGCCCTCATCCTCGCGCTGCTCTTGCTCCTTGGCACCGGGCTGGCCCTGAATGCCGGCTATCTGCGCGGCATGCACGGCCTGGAGCCTGGTATTCCCAATGACGACGTGTTCGCCTATGAATGCTATGCCCGCGGCTTCTGGCAAGGCACGCAGGCGCTTCAGGATTCGTCGATCATGCGCTATTGTAGCGACCCGCGCTGGCTGTTCTGGACTGCCCCGCCCCAGGCCTTTCACACGCTGCCTCGTGAGTATCCAGCCCCGGCGCTGTTGTGGTTTTCCCTGCCGCTGCTCTGGTTCGGGGGCGTTTATCCTGCGATCTATATCACGCTGGTCGCCCTGATCGAACTCGGTACCGTGGCCTATCTGGCTTGGCGGCGATTGCTCTTGTGCGCGGTGGCCTGCGGCGCCTATGTCTTCATCGCGGGCTGGGGCACGGCCCTTGAGCGCTATGACCTGGTGCCCGGCGTGCTGGTGCTCGCCGCGCTGATCCTGGCGGAGCGTTCACGTTATGGCCTGGCCTACCTGCTGTTGGCGGCGGCTGCGCTTCTGAAAGTCTACCCCGGCGCGGTGGCCCTGGTGGTGGGCGCGCATCAGTGGCGAACGACCGGGCGGCCGCCCTGGCAAGGCGCGCTGCTCTTCCTGTCGGCGATCGTGGTAGGCGCCGGCCCGTTCGCCGTGCTGAACCCGTCGGGATTTCTGGCCCCGCTGCACTACAACAGCGTCCGTCCACCGCAGATCGAGTCGGTTCCCGGATCACTGCTCTGGCTGAGCGGCAAGATCGGTGGCGATGTGCGGGTGCGACTGACCTATCACTCGGTGAATGCCATAGGGACCTATGCGGGCTTAGCCGCCACGCTCTCCACGATGCTGTTGGTGGTAGGAGTGCTTATGGTGGTCCGACGCGCCTGGAGAGGATGTGACAGCCTGGCTCGATCCGTGGTGCTCGTGCTGCTCGTCATTCTCTGCACCAGCAAGATGCTCAGCCCCCAATACCTCTTATGGCTCTTCCCGGTGGTCGCCTACGTCGAGGGTTTGCGGCTGCGCTGGATCCTGGTTGCGACCTTGACTCTACTGATCTTCCCCTTTGCCTACAGGCTCGATAACAGCCTTGTGCTGCTGCCCCAACATCCCTTGTTCATGGGCAGCATCCTGGCACGCAACCTGGTGCTCTTGGCGATAACCTTGCTGTATCTGCTGCCCCTGCCGGCACGTGGTCGGCCGGCACGGCTGTTCACGACGGACGCGCACGCTGCCTGGGCCACGTCGCTTTGGCCCTTATCGATGATCAATCGCCGGCGAGCCCCGCCCTAACCGTGGTTCGGAGTAGGATCAAGCATGTCGCGTTCATACCGAGCAAATCACTCTCCATCCTTCGGCTTACCCTTCCGCCTCCCGCCTTCTTCGTCGGCCATACGGACGATGCGTGGGTCGAAACGGCCAAGCACGGCGACGAGATCCGACTGGACCGCCATCACTTCGACGATATTCTTATACGCTTGCGGCGCCTCGTCGATACCGCCGCCCACGAGGGTCACGCCGCGATCCTTCAGGTAACGGTCGCGATCGGCTTTGGCAATGGACTCGATGGCCTTCTTCCGTCCCAGTCTCCGGCCTGCCCCGTGTGACGCGGAGTTGAGCGCGTCGGGCACGCCCAGGCCGCGAGTAAGAAAACCGGGGTCGGCCATGGTGCCGGGAATAAAGCCGATCGTGCCCGCGTGGGCCGGGGTCGCTCCTTTGCGGTGGACGATCGCCGTGACCTGCGTTCCATCAGAGAGGGTCACCTCCTCGCGCGAGGCAACGTTATGTGGATTGCCGACAAAAGCAAGCGGGTGAAGTCCAGCCAGCCGCCCGATCCGCGCGTGGATGATCTCGTGGTTGGCACGGGCGAACCGCAGGGCCAGGTTCATGGCGGCCCAATACTCCTGCCCATCCGCTTCAGAGAGCGAAAGCGCCGCCACCTTCCTCGCTTCACCTAACCCTTTTTGCAGTTCCTCGGCTCGCTTCCCATAGAGGTCGGCGATTTGGTAGCCGACGCCGCGCGATCCGGAGTGCGAGACCAATACGACGTACTGTCCCGGCGGCACGCCCTCGACCTCATCCAGCAGGT
>JAICHN010000048.1 GCA_025924845.1 Chloroflexota bacterium
CGCCCACGAAGCCGGCCATACCGCCCAGCAGAAGACCAATGGACATCCCAGCCAGGACGACGAGCACGCCGATCCCCAGCGAGGCACGGCCCCCATAGGCCAGGCGGCTCAACTGGTCCCGTCCCGTGTCGTCCGTTCCCAGCCAGTGAAGCGAGCTGGGTCCACTTAAGGTGTTGTAGGCATCCTGCGAGGTGATTGGGTCGTAGCGGGTGACGAAGGGAGCAAGGAGCGCCAGCAATACCCAGAGCACCACAATTACCAGGCCGGCCAGAGCCAGGGGATTGCGCGCGATTACGCGCCAGGCCCCGCGCCGCTTGGCTTGCGGCTCGGATGCATCCCCCAGGCTGGAACTCTGTTCCGCGGCGACAGCCGTACTGCTCATGGTCAGTTCAGTCTCACTTGCGGATTGAGTACCACATACAGCACATCTACGATAAGGTTGATCAGGATATAGATCAGAGCGGTGAGCAAAGCCACGCCCATGATGGCGGGAAAATCGGCGCCACCGGCAGTCTTCGTGGCGTACAGGCCCAGGCCGGGCCAACTAAAGACGGTCTCGGTCAGCACCGCTCCCGAGAGCAACGATCCGTAGGCTAGGCCGGCGAGGGTAAGAGTGGGAATGAGCGCGTTGCGCAAAGCATGGCGGGCAATAACGCGCCGGCGGGGCACACCCTTGGCGCGCGCCGTACGAACGTAATCTTGCCCGAGCACTTCCAGCATCGAACCGCGAGTGATACGAGTGATTATGCCCAGGGTATAGGCGCCCAGCACGCAGGCCGGGAGAATGAGGTGCCAGAAGGCATTGACAAAGGCAGTCCAATTCCAGTTCAGGATGGCATCGATCAACACCAGACCAGTGACCGTCGGCGGCGGATCGATCGTCCGATCGAGCTGGCCGCTGGGTGCCGGAAGAATCCCCAGGTGATACCAGAGCACAATGGAACCAAGCAATCCTAACCAGAAGACCGGCAGCGAAATACCGACCAACGACACCAGCCTGGCCAGATGATCCAGCAGGCGGTCGCGGCGCACGGCCGATAGAACACCCAGCGGCAACCCAATCAGGAGGCTAATCAGCAACGCGGCGGTGCTCAGTTCCAGCGTGGCGGGGAAATACTGCTTGATATCGTCCAACACGGGACGGCGAGTGCTGATCGAGATGCCCAGATCACCGGTGAACAGGCCCTTGACGTAGAGCACATATTGCACGGGGAGCGGGCGGTCCAGCCCATATTGGTGCTTGTACCGGCTCACGATGCTGGGGTCGTCCTGCGCGCGCTGGCCGAGGCTGGCTACCACCGGATCCGCCGGCAAGACATGCGAAATCAGAAAGGTAGCAAGCGTGATCCCGAACAGGGTCGGGATCAAGAGCAGGAGGCGGCGAAGGATGTAGGTGCTTATGCTCATTCAAGATCCAAGGACAGGAGAAGAGATCGCGGCACGGCTCCACTCGCTTGGGGCCGTACCGCGATCTCTCCTCTTTTCATAAGGACCAAACCTGGTCGGGTTGTGCGCTACCTACTTGCTTAGACCGCCGAAGAATTTCGGCAAGATAGGTGAGTAGACATATCCCTTGATATCGCTACCCAGCACGATGATATTTTGGGGCTGTACTACACCGATCCAGGGACCACTTTGCAGCCAGGTCTCTTGCACGGCACGATAGAGCGCCGTCCGCTTGGCCAGGTCGTTCGTGGTGTCGGCCAACTGCACCGTGTTCTCCAGCGACGGATTGCTTTCCGGCACGTACCACATGCGCTTGGCAGGTCCGCCACCGGGCGAGAAGGGGCCGGCATAGTCGTTGGGATCCGGATAATCGACGCCCCAGTTGTAGAGCACCATTTGCAGCTTCTGCGCTCGGTAGGCGGTGAGCAGAATCGTATCCTGCTGGGGAACCAGGTTCACCTTGATCCCGACCTTCGCCAGATCGTTCTGAATCTTGGCGGCCAGGGGATCAAAGGTTACTCCGTCAAATGTGGTATTGGTATCGTAGTTCATGCTGACCGTGAAGCCTTTGGCATATCCCGCCGAGGCGAGTAAGGACTTAGCCTTGGCGATGTTTTGATGGATCAGCAATGACTTATTGGTGGCGGGATCGTTCCCAACCATGCCCACCGGGATCATCCCGTTAGGCTGCGTGCCCACCCCTTTGAGCAATCCCTTCAGTATGCCGTCATAGTCGATTGCATAGCGGATTGCCTGGCGCACTTTGGCGTTGGAGAGCGGCTTGGAAACCGCGGGGTTAAGGGTCATGCCCATATAGACAAGGTCCAGCGTGTTGCCCTGGACCACCTTCACACTGGAGTCGTGGGCCAGCGCCTGCGCCTCCTGGATATTGATATTCAGCGCTACATCAACCGTACCCTTCTGCACGAGCAGACGTTGTTGGGCGGCGCTCGTTTGGTTCTGGATGATAACCTTGCTGAAGAAGGGCTTCGGCCCCCAATAATAGGGATTCCGCTCCAGCACGATCTGGTTGTTACGGGTCCAGCTGGTCATCATAAAGGGCCCGGTGCCGGCGCTCTGGCTGTCGAGAAAGGACTGTGCTTTATCCAGCTTGGCGGCATTGGGTGAGTCGTCACCGCCGTGAGCAATCAGCAGCTTAGAATCGAGGACCGCCAGATTGGTACCGCTCAAGGCGGAAAGGAAGGAGACGTCGGGCGCGGCCAGCGAAATTTGTACCGTATAGTTGTCGACGGCCCGAATATCTTTGACACCGGCGACCAGAAAGGCGGGGTTGTCGTTCAGATATTGCAACCGGCGATAAGAGAATACGACGTCGGCGGCGGTCATGGGATCGCCGTTAGAGAACTTCACATCATGGCGCAGATGAAAGGTGAAAACCTTGCCGCCTACGATGGTGGGCAGGGATGCGGCCAGGTCGGGTACGGGGTGGATCGTATCGTTGCCTTTGTACGTGATGAGCGTATCGTAGGCATTGGACTGCACCATACTCGACGAGAATTCGTACGAATGTCCCGGATCCATGGTCCGGCCGTCGGCAATGTCGGCCGCCACAAGCAGTGTGCTGTTATCGGCACGGGCAGACTGAGCGGGGCGGAGCGCCAGGGATGAAGCCACGAGGGTTACCGCGGCGATGATAGCGCCCGCGGTTCGAGGACTGGGAATCCGCATATGCACCGACCTTCCGTAATTTGGGAGACATAACGTCCATCACTGTAGCATGCCGGGCCGACGTATGGCCAGCATTTGGCAGGTGAATTTTTCTCTCCTTGGCCCGGCCGGCGCTATCATTAAGATAAGTTGAAGATTGACCAAAGGAGCTTTATTCATCATGACTACTTTCCCGGATCCGGCAAGCGAATCGAGCATCGTTATGTATGGCACCCCCTGGTGCGGAGACTGCACGCGCTCGCGCCGTTTGCTGGAGCGCCACGGCGTACCCTATCATTACGTGGACATTGAGACCGATCATGATGCCGTCACCACGGTTGAGCGGCTGAATGGCGGCCTACACTCCGTACCGACCATTGTGTTCGCCGACGGCTCGGTGCTGGTTGAGCCTTCCAACAAGGTGTTGGCGGCGAAACTCGGCCTCTCCCTATAAGGGAGACATCTGTCCTGGGGGCTTTCGTTCACCCTATTGCCATGTAGGGTATGCTAAGACTACGTTGAGTGACTTCTTTCCGATTTTCCTGTATGGTCAGGGCACGGCGATGATTTTTCCAGCCTTGGTGTAGCATTTTTCTTTATCGCCCTCGGTACCACGGCAGAGCGCGGTCGGCCTTATTCGAGCTTATTCATTTATTATCTCGGTGGTGGCAGTTGAGAAGCCGGGTGTCCGCCTCATGGGCACGGCGATTGGCCGTGATCCTGGGGTTGTGTTTGCTTTGTCGGCCGATGGATACCCGCATTGGGACGGCCGCCGGCTCGCTGTGTGGTGGACGTCATGATGTAGTGTTCGCCACGCACGATTATGCGCCCGCGCAGCCCATAGTAGCCGCTATCGCCTGCGCCACTGAAGGGGTGCGCGGCTTGAGCGCGTCACGGCCCATCGTGGTGCGTCTGGTCGACGCCGCCGATCTGCGTTCGGAGGCGACGCTCATTCGCAAACGCGATGTCGCGGCCGAATCGCTGGACGCTACATCACGCGCCCTGGTCCTCCTGGGCGCCCTCAGCCCCGACCAGAGCCTTTCCCAGATTAGAAGCAGCCAATACAGCGGGAACACCACCGCGCAGTACGACATCCAGAGCAAAATCCTCTATGTGCGAGCCGATAAGCCGCCCTATACCCCATTGGATCGCGCCTTAATCTCCCACGAATTCACCCTCGCCTTACTAGATCAGCATTTCAACCTCAGCACGCTGGTCGGTCCGCACAAGGATGCCGGCGGCTGGAACTTCGACGCCCAGTTGGCGGCCGAGGCTTTGGTGGAAGGCGATGCTTACACGACCATGCTGAACTTCGCCGCCACGACCTTCAGTAGACAGGATCTCGTCCTCTTCAACCAACAACTGCAACGGCCAAGCAACCCGCCCCCCGACTTCGCTCATGACCAGATCGGCTTCCCCGCCGCCCAGGGCACGAACTTCGTCCGTGCCATCATGCAGGCCGCCTCCAAAGGGAAACACGGAGACGCGGCCCGTAAGGCCGCCAACGCGGCGCTTGACACCGCCATGCAGCATCCCCCCACCTCAACCAGTGAAATACTCAACCCAACTGAGTACATGCAGCACAGTACGAGTCCGGCCGCCGCCGAAACTGTGGATCCGTTGGATCTCGGTTCGCAATGGACTGAAGTGGACAGCGATGTCATGGGCGCCTTCGGTATCAGCGATCTGCTGAACCAGGATGGGCCGAAGACCCCCAGGACGCAAGCGGCCGCCCTGGCGGGCGCGACCTGGCAAAGCGACCGCTGGGTAGTTTATAAGGACGGCTCTGCCAGCCTGATGGTCTGGAAAGCCCACTTTACCACCGTCGCCGGCGCCCAGGCATTCGTGAGTGCGCTGAGCAGTTATACCGGGGCCAGGTACCATACCACCCTGGCGGATAAGGCGCCCATGAGTTGGCATACCAAGGGGTATGCTATCGCCGTGCGCGCCGACCATACACGGGTAGCGGTCGCCATGAGTTCCAACGCCCAATTGCTCGACCTGCTCATCCAGGGACTGGCATTGCTCGGCTTCCCTTGAGGAGAAGGTTAATCACACCACGCCGCGTCCAGACCGAGTCTACCCATGCCGGCGCGCGAGGGCATCTTGCCAATACTGGACGCTGACGCGCAAGTCACCTAGTACAATCTCGTCGGTCGCCTCGAATGGATGGATGATTTCTAAAAACATGTAGACGTCATCGGCAGGCCAGCGGTGGATGGCCTCCAGAATCGCCTCCGGGTGGATCATGCCGATCGCATTTCGAGAAGCAGTGAAAGGCCAATGATGATCGCCCGTCCGATCCGTTTGCTGTAGGTGCAGCACGGGTGTGCGCGCCCAGGGTTCGTGCAGCCATGCCATTGGGTCGTCACTGGCTGTCCCGGTCCGCAGCGGGCAGGGATGGCCGACGTCCAGGCAGAGGACGATCGGAACACCCTCCGGCGCGCCCATGGCAGTCAACTCATGGGCCTCGTCAATAGTGTGCCCCCACTCGCGCGGCACGGCCATGTTCTCAACCAACAATGCCTGCAAACCACGTTTGGCGGCGTAAAGGGAGAGACCATTCACGCGCCCGCGCAACTCGTCCAGGAGCGTTTTCTTACGGACCGCGGTCGTGGCGTCGCGTACGCTGAAGGCGCCCACATAGCCGCCGCCCGCGGTTGCCCCCAGGGCAGCCGTGAAATCAATGGCGCGTTCATACCAACGCATCGCCGAGTCTCGCATGGATTGGTCAGGATGTAACAGCTGACTCCATGAGTACGCGGCGAGACCGCTGAACGTGCTGTGTATCAGCACGCCGGCGTCGTTAGCCTTGGTCCGCGCCGCCTCCGCATAGGCCCTGGTTGCCGTGTCATCCAGGAGCGGATCGACCAGGTCGAGACTAAACTGACAGTGGTACAGCCCCAACTCCTCCCTCACCAGAGTAATCCATTCATTTGGCTCAGGCCAGCGTTTGACGGCAAAACAGGTGTTAACGCCCAGGTGTATGCGTGGGGGCATCGGCCAAACCTCCTCGTGTGCCACTGATCAGCAGCAGGTTGCAATCCAGCGTAGCAAAGGGACGCGCTTCAGCAATCCTGAATCTCGATCCGCGCGAAACGCTCCACGTCGATCAGCCCCTGATCGGTGAGCTTGAGCGCCGGAATGACCGAAAGGGCCAGAAAGCTCAGGGTCATCAGCGGATGCTCCAGTTTACTGCCCAACCCCCGAGCCGCCGCGTCCAGGGCGTCAAGGCAATCCGCCACCTCGGCGATTGGCAGTGGAGAGAGGAGGCCCGCGATAGGGAGCGCCAGTTCAGCCATGACGACGCCGCCCGCTACCACGACTACCCCGCCGCCGGTCTCGCCCAGCCGGCGCGCCGCGCACAGCATGTCGTCGTCGCTCATCCCCGCCACCACCAGGTTGTGGGCATCATGAGCCACCGTAGAGGCAATCGCCCCCTCCCGCAGACCCAGCCCACGCACCAGGCCCAGGCCAATCCGCCCAGCCCCTCCGTGCCGTTCGATCACCGCCAGCTTGGCGATATCTCGTGCGGGATCGGCGGTAAGCTCGCCGGCGCGGCAAGGCGCCGGGAGGAGGAGGTGCTCGGTCACTACTTGCTCCGGGACGATCCCGATCACGTGGGCCGGCCCAGCGCGTCCCTCCAGGCGGAATGATTGCCTATCGAGGAGCGGGAGGTGCATGGTGCGCTCGCCGCCGTATGACTCGGCGCCGGGCAATGGTACGGTCACCATGCCGTCGCGCGCGACGAGGCGGCCTGCCTTGTAGACCTGCCGAACCCGGAACTCGCGCAGATCCTCCGCCGCGACCAGATCCGCCAGAAAACCAGGGGCGATGGCGCCGCGCCGCGCCAAGCCAAAGCACTGAGCGGCCTGAATGGTCGCCATGCGCAGCGCGGTGATCGGATCCAATCCGCCCGCCACGGCCTGGCGGAGCGTCGCATCGAGGTGACCGATCCGAAGTAGATGATTCGGCGTTACGTCGTCGCTGCTGAAGGCGGCGCGAGCGGGACGCGAGCGGCGGAGCAAAGGCAACAAATCGTGCAGATTGTGCTCCGTCGAGCCCTCGCGCACCAGGAGCCACATACCCTTGCGCAGTTTCTCCTCCGCCTCATCGAGCAGGGTTGATTCGTGATCGGTGCATGCCCCGGCCAGCAAGTACGCGGAAAGATCGCGGCCACGCAGACCGGGGGCGTGACCATCAATATGGCCGTCCGGTCCGAACAGCAGCGTCTTGGCAAGCAGATCGGCATCGCGGGCCAGGATACCGGGAAAATTCATCAGCTCGCCCAGGCCAAGCACGCCCGGCTCATCGACCAGTTCGCGGAGCGCGGCGGCATCCAACGTTGCGCCGGCGCTCTCGAACGGCGAGGCGGGAACACAGGAGGGAAGCTGTACGTGAATCTCCAATGGCGTTTGGCGCGCCCCACGCAGTACCATGCGCACTCCTTCGGCGCCGAGCACGTTAGCCAATTCATGCGGATCGACCACGGCGGTAGTGGTGCCGTGGACGAGCACGGCGCGCCCGAACTCCGGTACCGAGAGCATGGTGCTCTCAATGTGGATATGACTCTCGATGAATCCCGGGGTCAGGGTGAGGCCCCGCAGATCCACCCGCTCCCGAGCCTCATAGCGATCGCCGAGACCGACCACCCAGCCCTGATGGATCGCCACATCGGCCTTATAGATCTCGCCGGAGAGCACATTGGCCACCTGAGCGCCTTCCAGCAGCAGATCCGCGGGCTCCTCACCTCGAGCCACGCGGATCAAGGTCGCGCGATCCATGGGCCAAACTCCCTCACTTTGTCGCGGCGGCAAGCCTCACGCCACGTGCGAATGATCGTTCCTCCCATGGTAGCGGGCGGCGCGCCAAGCGGGGAGCACCCGAAAATAACCGGCTGTGCCGCCGGCACTAACTCTGTTAGCATGGAGCCAAGGACAACTGAGGGCGAAGGGCCTGCGAATGCGTTCGCAAGGTAGGGACGAACGGCTGCGGCCGGGTGGGGCCATAGAGGCGGTATTTCACAGGTGCCGCCTGAGCAGGTACTGGAGCGGCATACGCTTGAGCAGGCCCATGAAGGGCGGCGTGAGGGACGAATGAGTTTGAGCGAACTGCACTACGACTACGATATGGCGGTGATCGGGACCGGTCCCGGCGGGCAGTGGGCTGCGATCACCGCGGCCAAGGCCGGGTATCGAGTGGCGATCATCGAGCGGAAAGCCGTGGTCGGCGGCGTCTGTATCAACACCGGAACGATACCCAGCAAGTCTCTCCGCGAAGCGGTGCTCTATCTCTCGGGCTGGCGCGAGCACACCTTCTACGGCTCCAGTTATGCCGTAAAGCGTGATATTACGATCGCTGACCTCCTGATTCGGGCCAATATCGTGATCCAGCACGAACTGGACGTCATTCAGCATCAGATGTATCGGAACGGCATCGACCTCCTGCGCGCCTCGGCCTCATTCACGGACCCTAACACCCTCAAGCTCACCGTACACGACAGCGGGAGCCGCGAGATCCGGGCTCGTTTCACCGTGATCGCCACCGGCACCGATGCCGCGCTGCCGCGGGACTTTAAAACGGACGACTCCGCGATCTTCACCAGTGACGCCATTTTAGCCCTGGATCGCATCCCTCATTCGTTGACCGTGATTGGGGCCGGAGTGATCGGCTGTGAGTATGCCTCAATGTTCGCCGCACTGGGCACGCGGGTGACCCTGCTCGATGCGCGTCCCACCCTGCTTTCGTTCATCGACGAGGAGGTGGCCGCCGCGCTCGCCTTCCACCTACGGGAGAACAACGTCACCCTTCGCTTGAACGAAACCGTATCACACGTGGAGCGCAGGGCGGACGGCCACGTGGAAACCCATCTGAAAAGCGGCAAACACTTTACCACGGAAAAGGCGCTCTACTGCGTGGGACGAGTGGGGGCGACCGCCGATCTCAATCTAGCGGGGGCGGGGCTGGCTACCGACGATCGGGGCCGGCTGGTGGTTGACGAGGAGTATAGGACCGCCGTGCCGAACATCTACGCGGTGGGGGACGTGATCGGCTTCCCATCCCTGGCCTCGACCTCAATGGAGCAGGGGCGGCTGGCCGCCTCACATGCCTTCGGCATCCCGGCCGGAAGCGTCCCCGCTCACTTCCCCTACGGTATCTACACCATCCCCGAGATCTCCATGGTTGGCGCCACCGAGGCCGATTTAACCAGAGACGGCATACCGTATGAAGTGGGCAAGGCATCGTACAAGGAGATCGCGCGCGGGCAGATCATCGGCGATCAGGTGGGCATCTTGAAGCTGATATTTCATTCCGACACCAGCCAATTGCTCGGCGTACACATTATAGGCGAGGGCGCCGCCGAACTCATTCACATCGGCCAGGCGGTGATCGCCTTTGGGGGCACGGTGGACTATTTCGTCAACACCGTGTTCAACTATCCAACTCTGGCGGAGTGCTACAAAGTGGCGGCGTTCGACGCCGTGGCTCGTATGCAGGGCTGAAGGGGGCGCGTCCGGGGAGCGAGCGCTCCTGGGCTCCCACGGGATGCGGGGTTGCACGGGTCGGCGCCCGTTTGATGCCGGCGCGGCGAGGTTCTTCAGTCCCCGTGGACGGCGCGATTAAACGGCTCCGTGATAGAGACGGAATCGTAACGAGGCGGGGTAAACTGCCAACGCTCGCCCTGGAAGTGGCGGATCACCTCGGAGGTCCAGCCTGCTACATCGTATCCGCTACTCAGGGCCACCTGGCCTGCCGTCTGCCGGTCAAGACGAATCATGTTGGGGGTGATGCTGTAAGCAATGATCACGCGCTGGTCGGGCAGGCGCAGCACCAGGTAGGCGTTCCAGGGCATCACACGCAAGGAACCGTCCCGTAGGGAACTGGAGAGATTCTCGTGCTTTGTGACATCCACCACCATGCGCGGCAGAACGCCGGGACCCCACTCGCTCCGTTCGGTTGGGGTGGGCTGGCGTAGGGTAGCCACAGTGTAGGGGTATTCAGGAATTAAGCCGCGAGGCATAGCGCAATAGAGCCGCCCATGAATAGCCCGATAGAGTACGGTACCCGGCCACTCTTCGACCGGCTCGAACCGCGCCATAAGACTTCCCTGCTTTGGCCGGATTCACCTCGTATCATTCATTGTACTACATACAATTGTCCCAGGATCGAACGCTCAGACGGATTTGCCGAGGTTTCGTCCGCCAAGAGCTCGTCCAGGAAGCGCGTTCCCCGGCTTCCCACCTGGTGGCCTGCCCATGCCTATGGCGCTAGCCGGAGGCTCCTGGACCCGTCCTCCTTTCGGCCCGTACCTCCTACATCTCCACCGTCACGGCGGCTACCGGCGCCTCGCTAGGCTACACCGGCGTTGGCCCTACCCGAAGGTTCCGATCACTACTCTTCGATCTTCGGGAACAGAATGGGTAAATCCCCCAGCCGTGTACCCGGCTCCAGGTGGCCCCAACCACCTAGACGATGGGCAGCGGGAAGACCGAGTGCCGCCCGCAATGCCGCCATCTTGATCGGCATGGCGGGACTGAGCAGCGCGGCGGCGATGCCCAAGGTCTCGCCCGCATAATAGAGCGTTACCTCCAGCCCGGCTCGATCCCCCTTCTTGGCGGCGGACCAGGGCGCCTTTTGCTCCAGATAGCTGTTGGTGAGCTTGATCAGGCTCATCGCCTCGGCCAGAGCCTGCTGCGGCTGCATCGCCTCGATGGCGGCGCGCACCTTGTCGGGGGCACTGATCGCCGCGTCGCGCAGGTCGCGGTCGGCGTCCGTTTCGCCCGCCGGGTCGGGAATGATCCCCTCACAGTAGCGGTTGAGCATGGTCACCACGCGGTTGGCCAGGTTCCCGAGGTCGTTGGCCAGATCGGCGTTGTAGCGACGGAGCAGGCCGCCGGGGCTGAATTCGCTGTCGTGCCCGAAGGTCATCTCGCGAACCAGCAGGTAGCGCGCGCCATCCACACCGTACTGCTCCACCAACTCCAAGGGCTTGCGGAACAGATGGAGCGCGTCGGCCAACGCATCGCCTGCATCGACCGACTTGGAGCCCTTCTGCCCGCCCATCGTCCAGTAACCATGCACATTCAGGTGCCGGAACAGGGGGATGCCGGCGGCCTGCAACATGCAGGGCCAGTACACGGCATGGGGCTTGAGAATATCCTTGCCGATCATATGTTGGGCCACCGGCCAGTAGGTGGCATAGAGCGGATCGTCGGGCGGATTGAGCGCGCTTACGTAATTGATCAGCGCATCGAACCAGACGTAGGTGACGAAGTTTTCGTCAAACGGCAAGGGGATGCCCCAGGTAAGGCGACTGGTGGGACGGGAAATGCAGAGGTCTTCCAGTGGCTCACGCAGGAAACCGAGCACCTCGCGTCGATATTGATCGGGCCGCACCAAATCCGGCTGTTTTTCGAGGAGGTCGATCAGCCAGTCTTGATACGCGCTCATGCGGAAGAAGTAGTTCTTCTCGCTAATAAAAGTAGGGACGGTCAGATGCTGCGGGCATTTACCGTCTACCAACTCCTTTTCGGTGTAGAAGCGCTCGCAGCCATAGCAATAGAGGCCGCCGTACTCGCCGAAATAGATCTCGCCCTTGTCGTAGACGGTTTGCAGAACAGCTTGCACCACCTTTTTGTGGCGCGGCTCGGTAGTGCGGATAAAGTCATCCGCCTCGATCCCCAATTGGGGCCAGGTCGCACGAAAAACGTCGCTGATTTGCGTGGCATACTGATAGGGGGAGACGCCCGCGGCGGCCGCCGCCTGCGCCACTTTGTCGCCGTGTTCATCGGTGCCGGTCAACATGCGAGCATTCTCGCCGAACAGCCGATGATAGCGGGTCACAATGTCGGTCACCACGGTGGTATAGGCACTGCCCGCGCTAGGCACGGCATTCGCGTAGTAGATGGGGGTTGTGAGGTAAAAGGCGTTCGTACTCATCTGCTCAGTGTATCAAGGCATCGGCTCCCCCTGCTATCCTGATCGCAAATGCATATTTCAGGCAGCCCCGCGAGCCCTTAGCTATGGACGCTACTTGTGCTCATTGCGGCACCCGCGTCCCTGATACATACCGTTTTTGCACGGTGTGCGGAGCGCGCATGGGAACCGTACCGTCTCCGCAGCCCGTGCCGGCGCCGCCCGCGGGCGCCCCCCCTGCCGGCACGTTTACGCTGCTGGCGGGGCGTTATACGGTGGATAAGGTGCTGGGCCGAGGGGGAATGAGCACGGTCTATCGGGCCTATGATACGCGCTTCTCCAATCGAGTGGTGGCGGTCAAGGAGATGGTCGACAGCTTTGCGACGCCGGAGGAGCGGGCCGAGGCTACACGCGATTTTTTGCGCGAGGCCGACATGTTGGCCGCCCTGCGCCACCCCGCCATCCCCGCCGTCTTCGACCGCTTCAGCGTCAACGCCCGCCATTACCTGGTTATGGAGCATATCGAAGGCGAAAACATGGAGGAGGCGGTGCATGGGCGTTCCGTCCCCTACCCCGAACCCCAGGTTCGGACCTGGGCGCTCGAACTGTGCGCTCTGCTCCGCTACCTGCACGAACAGCAGCCGCCGGTAATCTTCCGCGATCTCAAGCCGGGTAATATCCTGATCGATCCATCCGGACGGCTCCGCCTGATCGATTTCGGCATCGCCCGTTTCTTCAAGCAGACCCAGAGCACTGATACCACCGCCCTTGGCACCAGCGGCTATGCCTCGCCTGAGCACTATACGGGGCAGACGGATGCCCGCTCCGATATCTATTCGTTGGGCGCTACCTTGCATCACCTGCTCACCTTGCGCGATCCTTCGCGCCAACCACCCTTCCAGTTTCCCCCCGTGCGCGGGCTCAATCCCGCCGTCTCGCCGGAGTTGGAGGCGATCATCGGTCGCGCCCTGGCCACGGACCGGGCCGCCCGCTTTGCCGGGGCGCGTGAGATGGAGGCCGCGCTGGTCGCCCGCCCGCGCGCGTCCCGCGCCCGCACTGGTCCCATGAGCGCCCCGCCGCTCAATCCACGAATTGGGCAATCGGCGCCGCCAACGGCGCCGATTGCCGTGCCGAGCATGGCACCCGGCACCCTGGTACTGGTGATTACCCGCCTGGGGCGAGGACTCAACGTGGGAGCCCTGGCGGAGGAGATGGCGCCACTGATCGGCAAGTCGCCGGCGGAGGCGGTCGAGTTGTTGCGCCGCCTCCCGGTCGTGATGCCGCTGGTGTCGGTGAGCGGCTTGGGCGCCCGACTCAAGCGATTGCGCGATCTGGGCACCGACGCCCGGCACGTGGCGCCCGCCACGGAATCGGTGCATCTCGATCCGGCCCTCATGCGGGAACTGCTCACTCACCACCAGATTGTGATCTGGGATGTGCGGGTAGGGGCGGGGAAAACCTGTTATTGCCGACGCTGCGGGCATCGCTGGGTGACCAGCAAGGCGGTCGGTGATTTCGTCCCGAAGGAATGCAATCGTTGCAAACGGGACGACTGGAGCAAGCGGCGCCTATGTAAGTGTGCCTGGTGCGGGCATGAGTTCGAAGTGAACGACTACGAGGCGAACCCCGAACGGCTACGGCCGTTCTGCGAATGTTGCGGCCTGCGTGATTGGCTGCTCGGCAGGCCGGCGGGATGGCAAGGGTGGATGCGGTCCTTCCGCGCGCTCCTCGGTCTGCCTGGTTAAGAGAGCAGTACTAATAGGCTACAGGCATTGTCTGTTGGCGCTTGATCAATTGGCATACAATGGGATCTGCTAGGCAAGATACCATGTGATGCCGATGGAGTGGCGGATGGTGACCGAGGACGCGCGTGCCGCCGTGGTCGGCCAGGTCCATGAGGGGCTCTGGTGCTACCTGATCTCCCTGGCCGGGCGACTGTATGCCCTGCCCGATGATGACCGTACCGTGCTGCTGCCGTTCATCACCGGCATGCCCACCATTACTCCCCTCCCGGCCGGTTTGGTGCCCCCTTATGTGCTGGGCTTGATTAATGTGGCTCAACGTGGGGAGTTGGTCATTGATTTGGCCAGGCTCCTTGATCTGCGCGCCGGGCCGCCCCTCCCCGCCGGCATGGAGAGCCGGCGCGTGATTGTGGTGGGCGAAACGAATCCGCCGGAAGTCGATGAATACCGGCTGGCCTTCGCCGTCGATTATGGATACGAACTGCTGCAAAACCCAACCCCGGCCGACGGGGAGGATCCGGCGCGCGATCCCTATGTGCGTGCCTTTATCGACACACCGCGCGGCGTGGCGGCCCTCCTTGATCTTGAGGCGCTCTGCAATGCCGTGCTCCGCGCCATGGGCGCCGAACGGCCATGGAACGAGGCGGTGGAGCTACCGGATGAGGAAGAGCCGTAACCAATACCCAATTGCCGGCTGACTCGCTCAGGAACCTGTAGTACCATTGGGCTATACCGCCTGGCGCGCGGGATGCTCTAGGATGCTATGTGTAGAGATATCGCGGATTGGCGCGTTTCGCGAGCGTTCCGCGGTCCTTGGGAGCAGTATTATGGGAGACAACAGCCATCGATGGATGCCCGCCAAGCTCGGCGGCCACTGGTAGAGAGGAGGGAAGCGTGAACAATCGTACCGAACGAGGCTCAAGGCTTCTCTATCTGACTCTCGTATTGGCGCTCGCCCTGCTCGCCGCGTTGGGTGTGGTGCTCTACGGCGCGATTAGCGATGCGGCCAGGGGCAGCGTGAGCGCGCCGACCCAGGCTGCCGCGTCAACCGGCGCTCAGGCGATCGCAAGCTCCATCGCCAATAACGGCCAACTGGCCGCCGCCATGGCTGGGCAGGCCGGCATCATACCCATCCTCGAAGGGAAGTCCGATAAGGTGGTGCGCGGGAGCGTCGAGGCTGCCGCCCTGAACTTCCAGAAGACTAACCCGCAGATTGCCGGAATCTTTCTCTATGACGCCCACGGCAAATTCGTCCTGGGGCGGGTCCACGACGCGCAACGCGCCGACACCTCGCGCGCCAAGTGCGATTCGCACGGCTTTTGCCGGATTGGCGCCGCCCCCAGCCAGGGCTATACCACGACCAGCCGGATGAAGGCCGATCTGACCCAAGCTCTGCAGCCGCACGCCACGCCCATGCAAACGCTGGTGTTCGGCCGTACCGCGAGTTCCTATGGCGATCTATTTATTTTCCAACCCGTCCTCGCTCCCCGTCACGCCGCCCCGATCGGCGTACTGGTTGAACGGATCGATGCTACATCCATCTTCAGCCCGTATATTCAGTCGGGCACGTCCGGCAGCGTGATTGTCGACCAGAACGTCGTGATCGGCCCCGGCATCGTGGGTGCTCACGCCAACGGCCTCCTCCCGGTTACCACGGTCGTGCCCAATCTAGATCCCGCGTTCACCGGCGGTTTGAAGCAAATTGCCGGGCTGGTTCCTGCTCCGGCCAATCCGTCACCCACGAGCAGCGACCTCCACTTCGCGATCAATGGGACCGATGTGCAGGGCAGCGCGAGTGCGGTCGGCATGTCAAACCTCGTCGTGGTCAGTTACACCGCGCCCGGCGCCATCTCGGCAAGCGCCACGCGCTCGATCATCGCCGCCGGTATATTCTTTCTGCTCCTGGTTGGATTGACTATTTTCGTGTACCTCCGACAGAATCGCCGTGTCCTACGCAGCGAGGCGGAAGTCGGATCCGCCATTCGTTCAAAGTCCGAATCCTTGACCGAAGACATCGTGGCGGTCTCGCAGGCCCTGGCCGCCGCCCGCGAGGGTGATCTGACGGTGGAAATGCCCGCCACTGATTCCGAGGTGGGTTTGCTCTCGCTCTCCTTGAACAGCCTGATCAGCGACTACGGGCAGATTGTGGGCGGCATCATGCAGACATCGAAAGCGGTGCAGGAAGGGGCGGCCCGCGTGGACGAGGGTGTGCGCCGCATCGTGGACGCGGCGACCAGCCAGGGCGAACAGGTGGCGCTCGTCGCCGCCAGCGTCGAGGACGTAGCAACCTCCGCCGTGGAGGTGCAGCAAGGCACGCAAACCGCCACTACGCTGGCCGGCCACGCCCGACAGGCCGTGCAGTCCGGCCAGGAGTCGGTAAGCCGCATCGCCGATGCCGTGGACGCGATCAAGGAAGCGGCTATCGGCACTACCCGCGAGTTCAAGCGCCTGCAGGAAGATTCAATTCGCCTGACCGCGTTGGTGGCCTCGGTGAAGAGCAACGCCGAAAACCTCGACATGCAGGCCGCCAATGCTACCCTCGAGGCACGGCACCTGGGCACGGAGTCCGGCTCCGCCTTCGCTACGAACATCGGCCGCCTGGCTCGTCAGGCGCAAGATACGTTGGCCGACGCCGAGGGCGCCGTACGCAGCGTGGTGACCTCGATTGACGAAGTGAACCGACGCATCGAACGGATTTCCGAGCAGGTCCGCCGCGGGGTCGAGGAGGTGCGGACCGTTCGCGCCACCTTCGATCAGGTTACCAATACCAACGGCAGCCTGGTTCAGTTTATCGACAGCGTGGCCGACGCGGCCGGCGTTCAATCCCAGTCCGCGATTCAAGCCGCGCAGTCGATCTCCCGAATTGCCCAGGTATTCGAGCGCTTCACCGAGCAATTGGTGGTATCGGGTGATGAAATCGCCAACATGCGCCTGATCGTGGCCGGCCTCCGCGAGTCGGTCGCCGACTTGAAGGTGGCCGAGCCCGAGCCGGCGCCGGAAACGCACGTGAGTACGGAGAGCGCCGCATGAGCCAGGCAAACCCGGTTATAGCCCAACTGTTGGCCCGAATGCTGGGCGATAGCCAGATGAACGCGGAAACGCTGGTGGGCACGGTGCAGCGCGTCTCGCGCGAGCTTTCGGCCCTCGCCTACAATTACAGCGGCCATATCGCGCGGGCGGGCTTCCACGACACTGCCATGCACGAACTCGATAGCCAACTCGACGAGACCAGCGCCGTGCTCGGGCGCACGCTGTTCGACTTGCAGCAGCGGCTACTGGGCGATGTACAGGCGCTGCGCCGCCTGGATCGTATCCATACGGTGGCCGATCTGGAGGATACGCGTCCGGTGGTGATCCGCGTGCGCGAGGCGTTGGACTACTACTGTACGGCGCTCGAACGCGAATATTTCGCGATCGAGGAAACCCTCGCCAACGTCAGTTTCCGGATGCGGTTGCTGGCTAATAATATCGAGATCTCCGCCTGCCATGCCGGTGTGGACGACGTGGATGCCACGGTCGATCTGTTTTGCATTATGGCCGGGCAAATGCGCGCCCTCGCCGATCGACTGCGGAACGCCGCCGGCGATCTGCGTATCTTCGAGCAAACCCAAAAGGGTCATACCGAGTCGGTGCGCGTGGCCCTGGCGGCAGGCGAAGAGGGAGCCGCCGCGTGAACACCGGGGACCGCGGCCCGGAAACGTCCTCCACGATGGCCGCTCTGCAAGCGGCGTTCGCGCAGGCCCTGGCCGCGCCGCCCTCGACCGCCACGCCGACCGAAGCGGAGGAGCAGGGTGATATCGCCACACCGCGCGCCAAGGCGGCCCTTGCCCTGGAAGCGGCGTTGCGCGCCCGCCTTGCCCGCTGTGAGTACCAGGACGACCGAACCGGTGAGCACCTTTGCCGCCTCCTGATCGACATGTGTACCTGGCACGAACATCCGAATCTGCGCGATACTATGCTGTCCCTGCAGCGGCAAGGGATCGCTCTGCTCGGCCAGGCGGAAGGCCGCCTGACTATGGGCGATGTGGGTGAGATCGAGGATGAATATCAGACGGTAAAGCCCCGTGAGGACGATGCCGCGGCGATCGCCGCCGCGCTCGGCCTGTCGCTCGAAGAAGCACGCAACTTCGGACTGGTTGGTACGCTGAGCGGGGTCGGGGTAGATGACGAGAGGCCGCGGTCGGCCGTGTTCGACATGCCCGCGCCCGAGCCGGAGGTGGAGGAGGATCTCGAGAGCTTATTCCGCCGTGAGGCCATGATGGCGGCGACCAAAACGCTCCCTCAAACGCTGCAACGCTTATGGGGCGCCCAACAATCGATGGACGCCTTGATCACGGTGCGCAGAGGCTTTCACACGCTCAAGGGCGACGCGCGTGTCACCGCGCAATCGACGGATCGCGGCACGGCCGAAGAGTTGGAAGGGCTGGCCGTACTTTCGGAAGCAGCCGAGGACATCATCGACTACTTGCTTGGTGAAGACTACGACCCGTCGCAACCTGCCCCCACCCTGCCGCCTGGCGCCTTCAGTTTGCTGAACGAGGCGGTGGCCGCTATCGCGACCCGTCTGGAAACTCGCGCCCCTCTTGAAAACGAAGCCGCGTTGCTTCGTCGTCTGGAGGCCATGCAGCGCAAGGCCGCCGCGCAGTCCGGGGCGGCGATCGATGAGGCGTCCATCGCCGCCAAAATCCCCATGCCGACTGCCCGGCGCAAGCCGGTCACCCAGTCCCTGGCGGCGCCCGCCAAGGCGCCCACGGATTCTCTCTGGACACCCTTCACCGAGGCGGCAGC
>JAICHN010000049.1 GCA_025924845.1 Chloroflexota bacterium
GACTGCAAGGATCAAGCAGAAGCGTGGTATCGGGTGGCGAGCGCGGCAAGCTGGAAGAATCTCGCGGAAGTGCGGAGGGTCTATCCGCACGCCGACCTAGTCGGCGAGAAGACGGTATTCAACCTTAAGGGTAATCATTATAGGCTTATCGTCTATATCAACTATGAGACTCAGATAATCTACATCAAATGCCTGTTGACGCACGCCGACTACGACAAGCAGAATTGGCAGTAAGGGGGGGTGGGCAAAGTGTACAAGATCAATGAGGCTATAGACGAGTACATGGATCTGGTCCGTGTGTTCCCCCTCATCTCCATCAGCGATGATCAGCACCTTGATGAAGCGATCAAGGTATTGCACCGGTTGCTCGAGATTCCGGCGCGCTCCGAAGGGCAGGATGCGTATCTGGGTGCGCTTGGGGACATCATCGAGGCATACGAAACCACGCATATCGACATCCCCAGGTCATCCGGTCTTGAAATGCTGACCCATCTGATGGAGGCATCGGATCTCAAGCAGAAGGACATGGACTTCGTGTTCGGCAACAAAGCGGTTACCTCAGCGGTGCTGAGCGGCGCCCGGCCCATCGGGCTGACCCACGCGCCGGCTGAGCGAACGCTTCGCGCTACCCCTCGATGTCTTTCTCGCCACCCGCTAGACGCACCTTCTAGGGAGGACGCCGGCACTATGAAGTCGCGGCAATCACGGCGTGGGATGATATGCCGGCGAAGTGCCGGCAGCGCGCGGCGCCCAGATGCGGCAAGTCCCCCTTCGGAATCCGAAGGGGGACTTGCTTTCAGGCCTTGGATTAGGAGCATGGGTTATACGACGATGAGCATCTCTACCGCCGCGCGCTTGCTGCGAGCGCCTATTGCTTGCAGCTGATCAACGCCCTTATGGGTCCACGTTGGAACGCGGAAGCTAGTGACGAACGTTCCGACGCCGTTCGTCTTCACGGCCAGCATAAACGCCCCACGCACTTGCAGGGCCACCGTTTCGAAGGCCGCGTACCCGTGGCCTGTCACGGTAATCCGATGGCCGTGTTTGACCCGATCGGGCGTCGCTACGACGCCCACCTTCTTCCCAGGCGGTACTACACGGAGGTATGTCACGGCAACAGCGCCGCTCTTCAGGCCTGTAGCAGTTACGGGGAGCCGGCCTATTGCCGAATGTACCGGGACGCGGAACGCCGCATGAGTATCACCTGCCTGGTTCGCTCGCGTGATCCGCACAACGGCTTTCTTCAGGCGGATCACGACCGATTCACCGGCCCGGAAGTGATCGCCGGATACCACTATCCTCGATCCACGGTGCGCCTGCCCTGTATTAAGCGTGATCACCGCGGCATGGGGCACGGCAGTCTGCGTCGGCGCCGGTGTCGCGGTTGGCGTCGTCGCGGCCTGAATCGATAGTTGCTTCCCCGCAAAGCGCGAGCTGGATGCGCCAAAGGCTACCACCGTCACGTTTTGGAACGGAGCGTTGCCCGGCACCGTTACACTCGCCGGACCGAAACTGCCGTCGGCTCCCGCCGTAACCTGGGTCGCGGTGAGCGTGCCTACGAAGAGTTGCACGTTCTCGCCGCCTTGGAAGCCGGAGCCGGTGACACTCACGCTGGTTCCAGGTGCGACTGCCGGCGGTGCCACGGCTAGCTGTACACTCGCGGAAGCGATCACATGGAAGACCTCAACCCCGAAGTCTCCGCTCGTGTCACCATGTACGAAGATATGGTGTAAGCCGAGGGTAACGGCAGATGGAACCGGAACCGTCGCTGTAAGGTTGCCGCTGCTATCGGCTTCCGTGGTGAAGCTGATACCGGGAGCGGTAATGGTTATTGTTTCACCGCCACTAAAGCCGCCACCGCTCAGTGTAAGGCTCTGGCCTGGGGCGGCGCTTGCCTTGTTCAGGAGGAGCGACACCTGAGAGCTTGTGATTGGCGCCGGCGGATAGACGAAATCGTTGACCTTCTTCACCTCAAGCGTACTGCCATTCGTAATAGTGGCGATTTGGTCGGAGGTCAGAGGAGTCCAACTGGTACCGGCATAGCCAAGCGCGTCCAGCGTCGGCGGATCCAGAATCCAATGCCGCGTCCCATCCCAATACAAGTAGATGTGACCGTTACTCTGGTCGCGAAGAAGCGTGCCGTTATTGAAGGTCAAGTCGGCCTGCCCCGCAGCAGAGGCAGTGTGGGTAGGAACGGCAACCGCTCCCGGCAACAGGAGAAGTCCAAAGAGCACTGCCGTGACTACCCGCACAAAGCAGGCCGGGAGTTTCATAAGCCTGTCCTTGATAGCGATCATCCTAAGCGTCTCCTTTCAAAGCATCTTGATCCGGAAAATCCTATGAGCGACAACGTCGCTCATAGGAAGCCTGGATAATAATTTCCCTTGCCGGTCGCGGTGAGTTGTTCTCGATGGTCAGTGCCGGTATGGTCACCAAGCCATCACAAGAATATCGTAGCCGTGAACCATTGTTAAAGTGTTGTCAAGGGGTAAAAAAAACGTTAACACAACTCAAGGATTTAGTTTATATGGTGAAAAATTTGGTGCGCCGATCGAAGATGGTGGTCAGGAACGTGGTGTCGAAGCCAAACTTGTAGGTACGATCTTGACAACATAAAAGCATTTTCGCTAGTGTATGCTTATGTATGAGTGCCTATGCGCTGTACTCAGCTATCAGCATGGAGACGAACTCCCGTGACGAGCCTCCTTGATGAAGAGTCATTCTCAGTTGCCGGGGCAGCAGCCTGGCTCAAGGTGAACAAGTCCACAGTATGACGGTGGATAGATAGCGGGCGTTTACCTGCCTATCGCATTGGAGAGCGCCGTGTTCGGCTCAAGAAGACCGATGTTGAAGCTTTGATCTCGCCTGGTCGTGTCACTGACCGAGAAGGAGAGGACATCGCGATACGTCGCTTGACCAAGGACGAACAGTCACAGGCGCCGGCCGCGGTCGAACAAGCCAGGAGACTGCAAGCGGCATTGCTGGCCCGCCGAGGAGGGGAGCGCTTCTCACCCTCGTGGAAATCGCTGGAGGAAGCGCGGACTCTACGTGACCGACAACAGGCATGATTTGTATTCATGCCTCGTTGGCGGCAAAATGGGTTCGGCCCGTGGCGGGAGCACCCCGCTCCCGGCCACGCGCTCTATCTGGCAGAAGACCTGTTGCAGCTGCCGTTCTTCTGCCCGCAAATCCCCGATCAGCGAGGAAGCTGGTACACTCGCTGAAGCGAGGAACATATGGATTTTCAAGACTATTATGCTACCCTGGGCGTCAAGCGCGACGCGAGCAAGAAGGAAATTCGCGCCGCCTTTCGCAAACTGGCCCGCGAACATCATCCCGACGTGAACCCCGGCAACAAAGAGGCCGAAGCACGGTTCAAGGCGATCAACGAGGCCAATGAAGTGCTGTCGGATCCCGAGAAACGGGCTCTCTATGACCAGTTGGGGGCGCGCTGGAGGGAGTACGAGCAGTATCGAGCCGGAGGCGGCACGGCAACGCCGGCCGAGTTCGCCCGTGCCACCGCGGGCGGTCCCGGTGAAGGCAGCGGACGTGAACGTGCCGGCGGTGGTTTCTCCTCGCGCACCATGTCCGAGGACGACCTGCGCGACATGTTCGGCAGCGAGAGCGCCTACTCTGATTTCTTCAGTGATCTATTCGGCCAGGCAGGCGGCGCTGCCAGGGGGCCACGGCCTGGTACCGACCTCGATGCCGATGTGGAAATTAGCCTGGAAGACGCCTTTACCGGAACCACTATTCAGCTCCGATTGGCGGATCCCGGGGGCGGCGAACGTACGCTGGAGGCTACTATCCCGCGTGGCGTGCGCGACGGTTCGCGCGTGCGCCTCGCCGGACAGGGCAACCCCGGCCGCGGAGGCGGCAAGGCGGGGGATCTCTACCTGGTGATCGCGGTGCGCCCACACCCGCGTTTCCGCCGGGAGGGTGATAATCTTCACCTTACGGTCCCCGTGGAACTAACCACCTGTGTGCTGGGCGGCGAGATCCATGTGCAAACGCTCAAGAAGACCAGGCTGGCGGTGCGAGTGCCGGCGGAGACGCAGAATGGCCAGGCGATCCGCCTGCGCGGCCAGGGCATGCCGATCTTGCGCGATCCGACGCGGGCCGGGGACCTCTTTGTTGAGGTACGAGTGGTGCTGCCAAAGAACCTGACCGACGAGGAGCGCAGCCTGTTCGAGCGTCTGGCCGCCCTGCGCGGCGGGCAGAGCGTGGCGGGAGGTACGCGGTGATGGGCACAACCTATTTGAGAGTCGAGGTGGTCTGCGAGTTGCTGGACTTGCCCCGCGCCCAACTCCGCCGCTACGAGCGGGTTGGGCTGGTCGTCCCCAGCCGCGCGCCCGGCGATCGGGCGCCGCGATACAGCGAGGAAGATGTGCGGCGGATCCGGCGTTTGCGAAGGATGCAGCGCGATCTGGGTCTCAACATGGCCGGCCTGGAGGTGGCGAGCCGGTTGCTCGACCAGATCGAGGCCCTCCAGCGCCGCTTGGACGAGCGCGCCCGGTGAGGGGCGCCTAAGCTTGACGCGCACAACGGCGGGACACGACGCAGTCCAGCGTGCGTGGACAGAGAACCATGGCTGAGTCGGTCGCTCCGACCTCGCGCAGGCACCGCACCGCCAACTCGGGCAACGGACGAAGCGGTAGGGCAGCTAGGGCGGCGCGGTAGGCACGGGCAAGGCGGCGCGCTTCCGGCTCCGGGACAGCGCGGAAACGAATCGACGTGCCCGGCGCTGCTTGCGCCAGAAGGTCCTGGTCGGCCTCGACCACCACGGCAATTTTGGGGTAACCGCCTACCCCCCGGCTATCCGCCAGCAGCACGATCGGCTGTCCGTCGGGCGGCACCTGGATCGCTCCCGGGACGGCACCCTCGGAGGCCAGGCTTCGCGCCGCCGACCGCAACGGCTCACCCACCAGCCGCACGCCGGTTCGATCGCCACGATCGGATACGTGGTACGCGGTACCGGTAAAGCGCGCCTGGGCCTGCTCATCGAACCAATCATCCTCAGGCCCCCATACCACGCGCAGGGTGAGATGCGACGGAGCGATCGGATGTGGAACCGGCAGCGCATAGCCCAGCCCTGAACCGGCGCCCTCTCCGATCGGCAGACGATCGCCCGCACGCGGCAGTCGGGCCTCCAGGCCGCCGATTCCCCCGACCAAATCGGTAGAGCGACTTCCGAGCACTTCCGGCACCGCGATTCCACCCTGTATGGCCAGATACGCCCGCAGTCCGTTTTTGGTCGCCGCGAAGCGGAGTCGGGCACCCGGCCGCATACATGCCGCCCGGTAGATAGGAAGCGGTTCGCCGGCGAGGAGCGGCGTCAGGTCGGCGCCGGTAACGGCAACAATCAGGTCACATTCCGCTTCGAACTCCGCCCCGGCGAGGGCAATTTCGAGCGCTGCCGCTCCCATCGCGTTGCCTACCAGCGCATTGGCCGTTTGTAGGGCCTGCCGATCGAGCGCCCCGGCGGGCGCGTACCCCATTGCGGCCAGGCCAAGGCGCCCCAGGTCTTGCACGCTGGTATGCGGCCCGGGATGATGCACCAGCAGGGTGCGTCCCTCTGGGTGTCCCCGGCGGAGCGAGCTTGTTGGGAGCGCGAGCGTCTCGCTCGTCCCCGTCCCCGTCACTGTCGCGAACGAGGACGAGCGAGACGCTCGCGCTCCCAGTGGTGTCATCATGCCGTCGATTTCGCTGACCGTATCGGGCGCTGAACGGCCTTGACCCTTGCCGGCCGAAACGCTCGCCCGTTCAGCCGGCGCGGGCGAAGCTTCGGAGGTCTGGGGCGGGACAGCCACAAAGCGGATCAGATCGCCTGGTCCATAGGGGAGTGTCTCGGGCCGGGCCGGATCGAAACCGAGATCCGGGATCCGCCCGATCAGGCGCCAACCGCCCGGGCTGGATAGGGGATAAAAGCCGGTCTGCGGTCCCGCGATGGCCACCGAGCCGGCGGGTACCCGCGTGCGCGGCGTATCGAGGCGCGGCGTAGCCAGTTCCGGAGGCAAGCCACTGAGAAAAGGGAAGCCCGGCGAGAATCCAAGAAACTCCACGCGGTAGAGCGCTCCCGCGTGCCGCCGTACTACCTCCTCGGGCGACAAGCCGGTGTGCGCGGCCACATCGTTCAGGTCGGGCCCGGACGCACCGCCATAGCAAACCGGAATCTCTACGATCCGCCCCTGGCCCAACGCGGCGGGCCCGAGGGTCGCCAGGGCGGCGCGCACCCGCTCATCCACGGCCTCGCCGGTCGTGCGACAAGGGTCGAAGCGGATCAGCACGGTGCGATAGGCCGGCAATACATCATCGATGCCGGGCCACCGTTCGGCTACAATCCGTTCCGCCAACGCGCGGGCCCGTGCCGTGGTCTCAGGCGCTGCTTCGCCCAACTCGATCAGTCGGGCGCCTTCGCCGACCGGTCGTATGCGCACCTCAGGGTTGGACATAGGGGTTCCTTGTCCATCCATTCATGCGGAGATTGCATCATCCCTGTTCACGTTTGGCCAGGGGCGGCAACGGCGATCCCCGCCCCATCGAGGGCGGCCCGAATGGCGCGCGCCCGCTCCAGGGCGCCGGGGGCATCGCCGTGCAGGCAGATCGTCTGCCCCACCACCGTGAGGTCCGTGCCGTCAATGGCGGTTGCCCGATGATCGCGCGCCATCCGCACGGCGCGAGCCGCCGCCTGATCCGGATCGTCGATCATCGCTCCGGGAAGGCGGCGCGAGACCAGGCTCCCATCCGGATTGATCGCCCGATCGGCGAACAACTCCGCCACCACGCGCAGCCCGTGCGCCTCTGCTTGCTCCTGCAAGGCAGTGCCGGCGGGAGCGAAAACCAGCAAGCCGGGATCAAAGTCGCGCACCGCTCTGATCAGGGCACTCGCCGTCACCTGGTCCGTAGTGGCTCGGGTGTAGAGCGCGCCATGGCCCTTGACATGGCGAAGCGGCACCCCGGCCACTCGACAAAACGCGGCCAGAGCGCCGATCTGATACAGCGTATCGGTGTAGATCTCGTCCGCGTCGGCATCAATGAAGCGCCGCCCGAAGCCTGCCGGATCGCGGTAGCCGGGATGGGCGCCGATTGCTACGCCCAGACCGGCGGCGCGGGCCACCGCCGTGCGCATGACCCGAGGATCTCCGGCATGGAAGCCGCAGGCGAGATTGGCCGAGGAAACCAGGGCGAGCAGTTCCTCATCGGGTCCCGATTGATAGTTGCCGAAGCCCTCGCCGAGGTCGGCGTTGAGATCGATGCTGATGCGCGCGCCCGTGTCGTTCATACTCTTCGGCCTCCCCGATTCCGATCCGGGACGGATGTGGTGCTGCTACGATAACGCTGTGGTCAGGGTACCATGCACGAAGTCGGGGCGGGCACGAAGCGAGGGGGCACGGATGAGAGTACGGATTCGGCGTCTCGATCCCGACTTGCCGTTGCCGGGCTACGCGACGCCCGGCGCCGTGGGTTTCGACCTGTACTGCCGTGAAGACGCGGTCCTGGACCCCGGCCAGATTGCCCTCCTACCTACCGGCGTCGCGGTGGCCACTCCACCCGGCTACATGCTGATGGTCGCCTCGCGCAGCTCCACCCCGCACCGCAAGGGCTTATCGGTGCCGCATGGGGTGGGGGTGATTGACCAGGACTATCGGGGCGACGGCGATGAGATACGCTGCCAGGTCTTCAACTTTACCGCGTTACCCGTCACGGTGCGGCGGGGCGAGCGTATTGCTCAGGGTATTTTCGTGCGCGTGGACCGGGCCGAGTGGGACGAGGTGGGCGCCATGGACGAGCCCACGCGCGGCGGCTTCGGGAGCACCGGCGAATAATCGTGGTCTCAGGTTGGATTAAGCATATTTTTCCCAGACGGCATTGTGCCGAGTCCGGTCGAACAGAATCGAGAAGGGGTCGCTCGGGCGGCGCGGCACGGTGCGCAGGCGCATGTGCGCCTCCTCTGGAGTCTTGTTCCCCTTCCGATGATTACAGCGCAGACAGGCCGCCACGCAGTTATCCCACGACGTGGCGCCGCCCCGCGACCGCGGCATAACGTGGTCGATTGTCAGCGGGCCGTCGGTGTCGCCACAGAACTGGCAGGTGTGATTGTCACGGTTGATCAAGGTGCGCCGGGAGAGAGGAACGGTGAAGCGTTCATACGGCACATGGACATAGTTCACCAGGCGGATCACCACCGGCGAATCAAATGCCTGGCGCTCCGAACGCAGCTTGGCCGTGGAATCGACCTCGATCGGCTCAGCCTTTTCCTTGAGGAGGAGGACGATGGCTCGTTGGAGCGAGATAAAGTTCAACCGCTGATAGGAGGCATTCAATACCAAAACGTGCCCCACCCTCACCGCTCCCGCCGCTGAATCCTACCGGGACAAACAAAAAAGGCGCCTGGCCTACCTGGCCGGGCACCCTTAGGGCATTCGTCCCCCTTGTCCAGGGAGACCGTCCATAAGCCGTATGGGTTCCTGCCATTGCCCCACGCCTCGGCCCCGGATGGTTCGCGGGCTCTCGGTCTTCCGCATCTGAAACCTCACAATGCCGACTGGAGTGATCAGGCAGGTGTACCATTATTCTAGGAAGAGTCTCTCACTACTGTCAACCAGGTTACCAGTACTCCAGGACGGTCAACCAGGTTCATCGCCGGCCCCTTCACTGGCTACCCTGGGGCGCACGCGCTACAATTGAGCGAAAGTCGGCCTGGAGAGGCCCTCAGGTCACAAGAGAGGTATGATCGGCTATGCCGCGCGCCCGCAAGGCTCCTTCGCTTCCCGATCCTCATGTACCGCGCCTGGCGGTTTTGCCCCTGATCAATACCGTGATCTATCCTCAGATCGGGATCAGCCTGTATGTCACCCGTGAGCCTTCCGCCCGCGCGGTTGAGGAAGCGCTGGCCCGCAACCTGCCCATTCTCGTGGTGGCGCAGCGCAGCCCGGAGCAGGAAGAGATTGGTCCCGACGACGTCTATACGGTCGGCACCGAGGCGACGATCGGCCGCGTCCTCAAACTCCCCGATGGGCACGCCAATGTGCTGGTGCAGGGCCAGAGGCGCGTGCGCATCCTGGGCTATGACCAGATTATGCCTTTCCTGATCGCGCGCGTGGAGCCAATCGAGGAGAGCACCGAGAAGCCAATCACCACGGAAGCGCTGATGCGGGCCGTGCTCGCGCTGTTCGAGAAGTGCGTGAAGTCCAGCAAAAATCTGCCCGAGGACCATTATATCGCCGCGATGAATGTGGAAGAGCCGGGCCGGCTGGCCGATCTGGTGGCAAGCAGCCTCGATCTTTCCATGGCCCAGCGGCAGGACCTCCTCGAGTCGATCGATCCGGCCGAGCGCCTGCAAAAGGTCACCATCCATCTCAGCCGAGAGTTGGAGTTGCTGGATCTGCAAAATCGGATCCACTCCCAGGTGCAGCAGGAAGTCGATAAGTCGCAGCGGGAATACTTCCTGCGCGAACAACTCAAGGCGATCCAGAAGGAACTTGGCGAGACCGACAGCTTTACCAAGGATCTGGGCGACTTGCGCGAACGGATGGATAGCCTGGCCCTTCCCGAGGTGGTACGCGAAAAAGCGGAGGCCGAGCTTCGCCGGCTCTCCGCCATGCCCGCCGCCTCACCGGAGGTCGGGATCATCCGTACCTACCTCGATTGGCTGATCACCCTGCCCTGGACCAACCAGACCGAGGATAACCTCGATCTCAAACGGGCGGCGCGAGTGCTGGACGAACAGCACTACGGCTTGCCCAAAGCCAAGGAACGCATCCTGGAGTTCATGGCGGTTCGGAAACTTACCGAACGCATGCGCAGTCCAATACTCTGTTTCGTCGGACCGCCCGGCGTCGGCAAAACCAGCCTCGGCCGGTCCATCGCGCTGGCCATGGGCCGAAAGTTCGTCCGTATCTCGCTGGGCGGCGTCCACGACGAGGCCGAGATTCGCGGCCATCGGCGCACCTACATCGGCGCCATGCCGGGGCGGATTCTGCAGACCATGCGGCAGGCCGGCACGATCAATCCCGTGTTCATTCTGGATGAGATCGATAAGCTGGGAGCGGACTACCGCGGCGATCCCTCCGCCGCGCTCCTCGAGGTGCTCGATCCGGAGCAGCACGCCGCTTTTGCCGATCATTACCTCGACGTGCCGTACGATCTGTCCAAGGTGCTCTTCATTTGCACGGCGAATATGCTGGATCCGGTGCCGCCCGCTCTCCGCGATCGCCTGGAGGTGATCGAACTCTCGGGGTATGTCGAGGATGAAAAGCTCCATATCGCCGAACAGTTCCTGGTGCCTCGCCAACGGCAGGAGCATGGACTGAGTGAGAATGTCCGATTCACGCCCGCCGCCCTCCGCCGGGTGGTGCGGGAATACACGCACGAGGCAGGGGTGCGCAATCTCGATCGCGAGATTGCGGGCATTTGTCGGAAAATGGCGCGCATCGTGGTCGATGGTGGTAAGGGCCTGAGCGTCGTCGGTCAACAGGCGGTTGAGCGCTACCTGGGGCCGCCCCGATTCTTACACGGTGTGGGCGAGTTGGAGGACGAGATTGGAGTAGCTACCGGCGTGGCGGTGACCATGGCGGGCGGTGACCTCCTGGCCGTGGAGGTGGCGTTGCTGCGGGGCAAGGGCAATGTGATGCTCACCGGGCAGTTGGGCGATGTGATGCGCGAGTCGGCGCAAGCGGCGGTGAGCTACGCTCGTTCGCGGGCCCAGGAACTGGGGCTGGACGAGAAGTTTCATGAGACGCTTGACGTCCACATTCACATTCCCGCCGGCGCGGTGCCCAAGGATGGCCCCTCGGCGGGCATCACCATGGCCACGGCGTTGATTTCCGCTTTAACCCATCGCCCGGCCCGCCGCGATCTGGCGATGACCGGGGAGATTACGCTTCGGGGCCAGATCTTGCCCATCGGTGGCCTGAAGGAAAAAGTGCTGGCGGCGCATCGCGGCGGTCTGAAGACTTTTATCGCGCCGAGTAAGAACCGGAAGGACTTACCCGACATTCCGCGCGATGTGCAGCGCGAGATGCGCATTGTGTTTGTCGACCACATGGACAAGGTGCTGCCGCTGGCGCTGGGCGAGCATGTGGGCCTGAAAGTGGTGCAGGGTTAGTTTCCGGTGAAGAATCACTCTACCGCTCCCTCCTCTTGGCCGGTATACTAGAGCCGAGTGTACAGGGTGCCCCGTGCCCTGAGAGTGCATCCAGTGTCGAGACCGGATCAAAGGACGTACCGTGCGCCAGGCTACACACCTGACTCACGGCCCCGGCCGCCGGTTTACGGCGCCCGAACAGCCCTTGAGGAGGATGGCATGGCAGCGACCGCGGCGAAGGCACCGGAAACGGTCAGCCGCAATCGATTTATGCTCGGGGTACTTACCGTGGGCGGCGCGGCGATCGCTCTGACCTATGTGGGGGTAATCGTACGGTATCTCTACCCCAAGAGTTCCGAGACGCCTCCGTTGAAGGTGAGCTTGAGCGAGGCGGGAGTGGTGGACCCGGGGGGAAGCGGCGCTACCCTTCCCTTTGACAACGGAGTGGCGGGGCCCTTCTTTTACCCAACCGTGCCGAACAAGAGCGTAGTGGTCGGCATGTTTATCGAGAAGATCAAGGCAAGCGGTCCGATCGCCGCCGATAATATCCGAGCGGTGGAGCAGACCTGCACGCATCTAGGCTGCCCGGTGGCCTGGGTGGGCGCCGACAATCGTTTTGAGTGTCCTTGCCACGGCAGCCAGTTCAACCGCGATCTGTCGGTCTATCACGGGCCGGCCGAAGATCCGCTCTGGCATCATGACTTTACGTTGGCCCCGGACGGAAGCTCGATCGTTATCAAGGGGAGGGCCTAGAGGTATGGCTCGGCAAGTACGCGTGAATCCCGCCATGCGGTGGGTTGATGACCGCCTCCATATCTCCGGCGTCATCGACGCCGCGCTCAGCCATCCGGTACCCAAGCGGGTCCACCCCCTGGATTATCTTGGCGAGACGACCCTGTTCATCTTCATTAATCAGATGGTGACCGGGATCATGCTCGCCATGTTCTATAACGCCTCCGCCAATTCGCCGTATGTCTTTAACAGCACGACCCATTAAGCGGAAAAGACGATCGCCTGGACCAGCATCTACAACATCATGCACAATGTGCCTGCCGGGTCGTTGATTCGCAGCATGCACTTTTGGGGCAACTATTTCATGGTAGTGTTGGTATTTGCCCATATGCTGCGCGGTTTCTACGTCGGCGCCTATAAGTATCCGCGCGAACTGACCTGGCTCACCGGCGTGCTGCTCCTGTTGGTGACGCTGGGTTTCGCCTTCACCGGTTATCTACTGCCCTGGGATCAGAAAGCCTACTGGGCAACCCAGGTGGGCGTGAATATCGCCGCCTCGGCTCCTATCGCCGGCCCGGCCCTGGGCGCCTTGCTGCGCGGCGGCCCCGCCCTGAGCGGTGATACCCTGACCCGATTCTTCGCCATCCATATGCTGGTCTTGCCGGCCTTGATCATCACGTTGATCGGCGTCCATGTCTTGCTCACCAACATCCAGGGCGTCAGCGGCGCGGACGGCCTGGTCCTGGAAGGCGATGAGGCGGCGGTTCACGGGGGGGGACGTCACTGATGGCCAACACCGCGAAACCCGGCGCGCCTCGCGGCCTCCAGCCGCCGGACAAAAGCCCGGTACGGATCACGGTACCCGAGAGCCGTAAGGTTCGCTACGGCGATCCCTTCTTTCCCAAGGTGCCGTTCCAGGCCATCTTCTACATCGGCGCGATCTTTGCCGTCCTGCTCTTCCTCGCCCTGACCAGTCCCGCACCGTTGGAAGATCCGGCCGACCCGCTCAATCACGCGGCCATCGATCCCAAGCCTGAATGGTACTTCATGTTCCTCTTCCAGTTGTTGAAGTATTTTCAGGGGCCGTTCATCCCGATCGGGACGGTGGTCATTCCCACCGTGGTGGTGTTGTTGCTTCTCTTGCTGCCCTTCTACGATCGTAATTGGGCGCGCAAAGCGGTGCGAAGGCCGGTCGGGGTTGCCTCGATGAGTGCCGGGATGATTATCATCCTGTTCCTGATGTGGGGCGGTCTCGGTTTCCCCAAGCCCAACTTCAGCACGACCAGCACCGTGGCGAGCGGTACGATCTCGCCTGACGTGGCGGCGATATTCACCGCGCACTGTGAAACCTGCCACCTGGGCGGCGTGGTGTCCGGCGGAGTGAACCTGACCAACTTCTCCACTCTGATGGCGAGCACGCCCGCTTCCGGGGGGACCGTGATTACTCCGGGCGACCATAAGAGCAGCACCTTGTGGAAAGTACTGCAGCCGGGCAGCGGCCAGCCGGGAGGGGCCCGTATGCCGCTCGGTGGCCCTTACCTATCAACCGCCCAGATCGGGACGATCGCGAACTGGATCGATGGGCTCGGCAAAGGCGGCGCGGTGACCACGTCGAGTACCTCAACTACCTCGACCAGTTCCGTCGCCTCCGGTACGTCAACTACTTCGACCACTTCGACCACCTCGAGCACTACCACGACGACCGCCGGCTCATCAACTTCTTCGGGCGCGGCCGGCGCCCAGGTGTCATTCAAGAATGACATCGTCACTATCTTCACCGCCCACTGCGCGACGTGTCACCTCAACGGCGTCAAACTGGGCGGCCTTGAGTTAACCTACGCCGGGATCCAAAAAGGCGGCTCGGAGTTCGCGGGGTCGATCGTCAAGCCGGGGGATCACGCCCATAGCTTACTCTGGGAAAAGGTACAGCCGAAGGCGCCCTGGCCGGGCGGCAGCAGGATGCCCCTGGGCGGCCCCTATCTCTCCGATGCTCAAGTACAGACCATCGCCAACTGGATCGATCAGGGGGCCAAGAACAATTAGTACACAACGCGCCGGCGGGCCGCGCCCAGCGGCCCACCGGCGCTAGGGGGACAGACAATGCGATCGGATCGACGCGCCATGGTCATCACCGGTTGGGCGATGACGTTGATCGGCAGCGGCACGGTGCTCTTCTGGCTGATCTACGAGTCGGTCACCACTTTTAGCTCGGCGCCTATCGCCACGCTGATCGGCATCGCGGTGGTGCTGGCGGTGTTGGCCCTGCTGGTGCCGGTACCCTTGATCCTGGCCACGCGGCGTGCCAGGGCACGCCGCGTGGCGCCGACGACCGAGTAGCTATTCGGAGAATTCGTCCCCCAGTTCGCCCACGTCGTCGCCCTCGTCGATCGTGAGTTCATCGTCGATTAGGGCCTCTTCGTCGTCTTCGAGGCCGCGCTCATAGCGGATCAGGGTGTCCTTAATATAGGCCTTGAAGCTGCTGCTGGTCTCGGGCGGGAAGGAGACCCTGCCGGTGAGTTGTGGCGACTGGTAGGTCTCGCGGATCATGACCCTGACATATCGGCCCTCCACGCGCACCACGGCGGCCGCATACTCGTTGCCGCCTTCGAGGAGTTCGATCAGCCGCCCACTCAGCTTGCCGTCCAATGCGCCAAGCTCGTGTCCCGAGGTCGTAGCGACGAGGAGCAGATCCTCGCGCCGGGTCAGGGTAAGCCGATCGCCGGCGGAGATGCCGGCCAGAATATCGGCCGGAACACTGGTAAAGATCGAGCGGGCCACGGTCTTTCCGGTCTCCTCGATGAAGAACCGGGCATCAACCGAGTCATGATGGTCGCGTGACACCGCGATAGTGGTCGCTTTGATCAGATTCAAGCGGTTGGCGTTCCGCTGCGCAATCACATTGCCGGGCTCGATCTCCAGCGCCTTGGCGTAGGCGCCGCGGGCATCCTGCATCCTGCCCAGTTCGGCAAGTGCCTTACCCATGCGGTTCCACGCTTCGACATCCGCGTCAAACTGCTGCACCAGGCGACGGTTGGTTTCCGCCGCTTCCTCCCAGGCATTACGCATGGCCAGTTCGATCGCCCGTTCCACCAGTTGGCGGCGTTGCCGCTGTCGCTCTTCTTGTTGCATGTCATTCATCGTCGTTCCATCATTCCTTTCCATGGTTGAGCATCGGCTGTCGCCGTGCCGCCGCTCGGGCCGGGTACTCGGCGGACTCGCGCCGGCGATCGATCGCTCAGGCTGGGACGCCTTGTAGAGCCCAGGGACCGGTTTTCTCGATCCGGACCGGGATCAGTCGGCCTTGTAGTTTTTCCTCCGCCCGCGGCATATAGACCAGCTTGCCGGTGCGGGTACGCCCGCGCCATTGCGGCACGTCGCGGCGGGCCGACTGCGTGTCCTCCACCAGCACCTCCACGGTGGCATGGAGCAATCGCTCGTTGTGCTCGGCGGCGATCGCCTGTTGCAGTTGGTCCACGCGCTTGAGGCGATCATCCTTCACCGCCTGCGGTACGTCGTCCTCCCATGTGGCCGACACGGTGCCCTCGCGTGGAGAGTAGGCAGCCACGTGTACCTTGTCGAAGCGACAGGCCGCGAGCACCGCCAAGGTGTGCTCGAGTTGCTCTTCGGTTTCGCCGGGGAAACCGACAATGACATCGGTAGAGAGGGCCACGCCGGGCACGCCGGCGCGAATGCGCTCCACCAACCGGAGGCAGGACTCACCGGTATAGCCTCGACGCATCCGCCGCAATACCGTGTCGTCACCGGATTGAATGGCGATGTGAATATGCTCGCATACATGGGGAAGCGCGGCCACGGCATCGATGAGGCGCTGATCCATATCGCGAGGATGCGAGGTCATGAAGCGCACGCGCTCAATGCCCGGCACGGCATCCACGGCCTCAAGCAACTCGGCCAGATGGCTACGCACCGAGAGATCCCGACCGTACGAATCTATATTCTGGCCGAGCAGGGTTACCTCACGTACGCCGCGTTCAGCGAAGCGCTGTGCGTCCTCGACCACCTCGGCCACGGGGCGGCTGCGCTCCCGGCCCCGCCGATAGGGAACGATACAGTAGGTGCAGAACTTGTTGCAGCCTTGCATTACGGTAAGGTAGGTGGCGACAGGCTGCTCATAACTCATCATAGGATCGTGGACCAGGGGCAGCCCGAGCACCTCCTGTGCCTCCAGTTGGCTGAGGAAATGGTCGAGCGCGCCGGGCCGGAAGAAGAAATCGACCATGGGCAACTTGCGTTCCATCGCCGCCAGATCCGGTTCGACCGAACAGCCGGTAAGCGCGACCATCAAGTCGGGATCTTGCCGTTTCCGGGCCAAGAGCCTGCTCAGTTGGCCCTGTACACGTTGCTCGGCGCTCTCGCGCACGGTGCAGGAATTGAGGATCACCAGATCCGCGTCGTCCATGGACGCGACGGGGCTGAGCCCGCGCTCGTGCAACGCCGTACTGATCGCCGTGCTCTCGGCGACATTCATCTGGCAGCCTATGGTCCATACATGGAAACGGTGCATGTAAGAGAGCCCTCCAGGGGCTTAAGCAATGTAGCGACCACCGCTCAACGCTGTCAATTGTACACCGTGGTCGGTTGCCGGTCTCTTCGGGGCCGTGATATAGTGACCCTAATCATGGCACGCCGTTGCTGCCGGACACGGCCTGCAACGGTCCATGTGTGCCCGGATCCCCTATAGGGTATCAGATCGGGCGAATAGCTCAGTTGGTTAGAGCGTCCGGTTTACACCCGGAAGGTCACAGGTTCGAGCCCTGTTTCGCCCACCAGACTTTGGCGCGAGGGAGATTGGTGACGGAAACGCCGTGACGCGCCGGCCGCATGCGTACCAGAAGCTCTCCATAGGGAAACAACCTCCGGCAAAGGATAATACCCGTGCAAGTCGACGAGCAAGAACGTCCGTCTCCCGCGCGCTTGGGGGCGGGTAGCGGTCGCACCACGCTTCCCAAGGGGACCACCCTGGCGAAGCGTTACCAAATTAGCCAGGTAGTAGGCCTTGGCGGCATGAGCACCGTGTATGCCGCGCGCGATTTGCACTTCGCCAACACCTTTAAGGCGGTCGCGGTCAAGGAAATGGCCGATACTTCGAAAAGCGAGCAAGATCGCACCGTGCTCCTGCAAACCTTTGAGCGCGAGGCAAATTTGCTGGCGGGCCTGAGCCATCCCGCTATCCCCAAGGTCTACGATTACTTCGCGCAAGGCGGCCAGGTCTATTTGGTACTGGAGTTCATTAAGGGGAACGACCTCGAGACGGTGCTCAACGCGAAAGACGAGTTCATCGCGTCGGAGTCGGTCCTTTCTTATGCCTTGCAGATCGTCGATGTACTTTCCTACCTCCACAATCATAAGCCGACCCCCATCGTGTTCCGTGACCTGAAGCCCTCCAACGTGATGCTGACCGATGACGAGCGGATCGTGCTGATCGACTTCGGCATTGCCAAGGCCTTTCAGGCCAAAACCAAGGGCACGATGATCGGCACCGAGGGATATTGCCCGCCCGAGCAGTATCGCGGCATGTCCGAGCCGCGGGGCGACCTCTATTCGTTGGGCGCCATGATGCACCACATGCTCACGCGGAGCGATCCGCGTCTGGAGGCTCCTTTTACCTTCACCGAGCGTCCCCCCAGCAAGCTGAATCCATCGGTCAGTAAGCAACTGGAAGCGGTGATTTTGCGTGCGGTGTCCTATCTGCCCGAGGATCGTTTCGCGACTGCCGAGGAAATGCGCGACGCCCTGGCGAGTTGCCTTACCCGACCCCGCATCGGCACTCGCCTGATGACCGGGCCCGTGCTGCTCGGATCGGAATCCTCGACCTCGGGGCAGTCGCGCCTGCGCTGGCGTTTTACGGCCGAGGACGAGATTCGCTCTACCCCGTTGGTGGTGAACGATACGGTCTATATCGGCGCCTACGACGAGAACCTCTACGCCCTCGATGCCACGCAGGGGGTACTGCGTTGGAAGTTCGCCACGGAGGGGGGGATCTGTACGACTCCCGCCGGGGTAGGCGACCTGGTGATCTTCGGCTCCGAGGACCAAAATGTCTATGCCCTCGATGCGTCCCAGCGCGCCGTGCAATGGCTCTTCCAGACCGAAGGAAGGGTGCGCTCCTCCGTTCGCGTGCATGACGACACCTGCTACGTGGGCTCGGATGACGGCCATCTCTACGCGCTGGACCTGCTGTCCGGGCGTGAGAAGTGGCGCTATCGCACCTGGAAGCCGATGCGCTCCACGCCATGCGTGAGCGGCGCCCTGGTCTATATCGGCTCCGAGGATACCGCCGTCTATGCCGTAGAGACAGCAGGCGGCTTAATGAAGTGGAAGCAGCAAACGCTGCGTGAGATCACCAGTTCCCCCGTCGTGGCC
>JAICHN010000050.1 GCA_025924845.1 Chloroflexota bacterium
CAATTGGCCCGGATCGGCATCACCGTCGAGCTGAAGCAACTCGACAACGCCGCCTATACTAATATCATCTACGATGCCGGCAAGCCCGCCGGCCGGCCGAGCTTCATGCCTTATCAGTGGTGGCCCGACTACAACGACCCCTATAATGCGGCCGACACCTTGATCGATTCGGCGCAGTCTGTTCCCGACGGCAATAACATTGGTCTCTATCATGACAAGCAGGTGGATGCCACTCTTGCCAAGATGCGCTATGCCGATGATGCTACGGTCATCAAATATGCAAAGGTTCTGCAGGACCTGGTGGGACGCGTCGATCCGCCTGCGCTCTGGATCGCGGAGCCCGCGCAGACCACCGTGCTGGCGGCGACGCTGCATGGTTACGTGCCGAACCCGATTGAGTTGCGCACCTTCTACTTTTATACGATGCACCGGTAAGCGGGGCCGTGATACTCCAACTGGTGATCAGGCGCCTTTTCTTCTTGGTTTTGGTCCTGCTTGGCCTGTCGCTAATCACCTTCCCCCTCACGCACATCGTGCCGGCGGACCCGGCCCGGCTCTATGCCGGGCCGCGGGCCACCGCGGCCACTCTGATCCAGATCCGTCACCAATTCGGACTCGACAAGCCTGTGTGGCAGCAGTACACGACCTACCTCGATAACCTCGTGCATGGCAACTTCGGCTATTCCCTTACGTCCCATCGTCCCGTATCCGCCGACCTGAAAGACTACCTGCCGGCTACCCTTGAGTTGACCCTCGCCGCCATCGTGATGATTCTGCTGGTCGGTATCCCACTCGGCGTCCTCTCCAGTCTGCACCCCGGCTCGGCCATGGATCAGGTTGGCCGCTTCGTTTCGATCACCGGCGTGGCGCTTCCCGCCTTCTGGCTCGGCCTGATGGCCCAGTTGTTCTTTTTCGACCAGCGAGGTTGGCTGCCCTCGGGCGGACGTCTCGACCCCAACGTAGCCCCGCCTCAGCACATCACCGGCCTCTATACCGTGGATAGCCTGCTCACGCTCAATTTTCATACGTTCTTCCTCAGCCTCGAATATATCCTCATGCCGGCCGCCGTGCTGGGCTACGGCTCGCTGGCCGTGCTCACCCGGATGCTGCGCTCCAGTATGCTGGAGACACTGGCCCAGGACTACGTGCGCACGGCGCGCGCCAAAGGCATTACACCCCAGGCGGTAGTGATTCGTCACGCGCTGCGTAACGCCCTCCTGCCCGCTACTACCGTGATGGGTCTACAAGTGGGCACGCTTTTGGGTGGCGCCTTGCTGGTCGAGGACGTGTTTTCCTGGCCGGGCATCGGCCGTTACGCGACCAACGCCACGCTCAATCTGGACTACAACGCGATTATGGGTATAACCCTGGTCGCGGCCCTGATCTACGTCTTGGTCAACCTCGCGGTCGATATCCTCTACATGGTGCTCGACCCTCGCGTGACCCTCTAGCTCGGTTAGTACTGGGAATTCGGATGCAGCCAGGACCCGTACCACCGCTCGGCGAGCCGAATCCGCTCCCTTCCGGGGCGGGACTCGGCTTCGACGATGCGTCTCAGACGGCGGCGCCGGCGCGTCGTACGCTCCACCAGAAGCTGCGCCGTAACCCCCTAACTCGTCATTTTCTGTTCAATCCGCTCAACCTGTTCGGGCTGCTGATTATCACCCTGGTCGTGTGGCTTGCCTTCTTTGGTCCCTATGTCACGCCCTTTTCGCCCACGGTGCCCGACTTCACCAATATGAACACCGGGCCGAGCCTTACCCATTGGCTCGGCACCGACACGATCGGTGAGGATATTTTTAGTCGTATCCTTGCCGGCGCGCGCTACTCACTGGGCACCGCCGCCGCCGTACTGGCTATCGCGGTCACCCTGGGCCTGGCCCTGGGGGCGATCGCCGGCTATTTCGGGGGCTGGATCGATGAGTTAATCATGCGCGTGACCGATATGTTCCTCGCTTTCCCCGCCCTGATTCTTGCCCTCGCCGTCGCCAACACGCTAGGCGCCGGCCTGGAAAGCGCCGTGATCGCCCTGGCGGTGGGCTTCTGGCCCTGGTACACTCGTCTCCTCCGCGGCCAGGTGCTCAGCCTGAAACATCGTGAATATGTCGAAGCCGCCCGGTCGCTGGGCGTCTCCAACGCGGCGATTATGTGGCGCCACATCCTACCCAACGCGCTGAGCCCAATTATCGTGGAACTGAGTATGGACATGGGATACGCCGTACTCAGCATCTCGGCGCTCAGCTACATCGGGCTCGGGGCGCAGCCGCCTAGTCCGGAATGGGGCGCCATGATCGTGGCCGGACGCGATTACCTACGCACTTCGTGGTGGATGTGCGCGTTCCCCGGTATCGCGTTAAGTCTTACCGTGCTCGGCTTCAACGTGATCGGTGACGCGCTGCGCGATATCCTGGATCCTCGCTCGGCGGTCCGGCATGGCTGAGGCCGCCCAGATCCCCGGCGAAGCCGGGCGAGACTATCAGAAGGTAAGCTTCTGGCTTGAAAGCGCCGGTGACGATCTCACGCCGCGCCCTCCCCTCCGCGGCGCGGCGGAGGTGGACGTGGCGATACTCGGCGCCGGCTTTACCGGCCTGTGGACAGCCTACTATCTGCTCCGCCGCGTACCCGCCCTCCGTGTGGCGGTGGTGGAGCGCCACATCGCGGGCTTCGGCGCCTCCGGACGGAACGGCGCCTGGTGTTCCTCCGGCTTTCCGGTCAGCCTTGACGTGCTGTACCGGCGCTATGGCGCGGAACAGGCTCGGGCGGTCTTCCATGCCATGGTGGACACGGTAGACGAGGTGGGCCGGGTGGCCGCCGCGGAAGGGATCGACGCCCAGTTCCGCAAGGGAGGCGAGCTCTTGGTGGCGCGAGGCAATCATCAGCTTCGAGCCATCGAGCAGGAGTTCGCCGTCCTGCGGCATCTCGGCCTTGACGCGGGCCGCGCCGTGCTCTCCGCGGCGGAACTGGGTGAGCGGCTCAACATTGCCAGGGCAGTCGCGGCGCTCTACACGCCGGCCTGCGCGACGATCCATCCGGGAAAGCTGGTACGTGGTCTGGCCCGCGCCGTGGAGCGGCTGGGCGGCGTGATCTACGAGCAGAGCGAGGTGATCAATTTCACGGGCGGCACCCCTCCTCATCTGACCACGGCCGAAGGCATCCTGCGCGCCCAAAGTCTGGTCCTCGCGGGGGAAGCATACTTGACGCGTCTGCCGCAACTGCATCGAATCGCGATCCCCGTGTATTCGTTGATTGTGCTTACCGAACCCCTAACGAGCGCCCAATGGGAGCGGATTGGTTGGCAGGGCAATGAGTGCGTGGCCTCGGCGCGCTACACAATCGACTACCTCTCGCGCACCACGGACGGCCGGATCCTGTTTGGCGGGCGGGGTGCTCCCTATCATTTCGGATCGCGCATTGAAGATCGGTTCGATCGCCACCGTCGTACCCATGCCATGCTCCGCCGGCAGTTGGTCAACTGGTTTCCTTCCCTAAAGGGGATTCATTTCACCCATGCCTGGGGCGGCCCGCTGGCCGTGACTCGCGACTGGATGCCTACCATGTCGTTCGATCCCGAGACGAATATCGCCACGGCGCGAGGCTACACCGGCCACGGCGTAGCCACCGCGAACCTATCAGGACGCGTGCTCACCGATTTGCTTACCGGAGTCGCGTCGCCGCTCACCAACCTACCGATGGTAGGCCATCGCTCACGGCGCTGGGAGCCGGAACCGTTACGGTGGCTGGGGCAACGCTACGTGCAACGCAGCTTACGCAGGCTCGACGAAAAGGCAGAACGCACCGGAGAGGCTCCGACCGGCCGCACCCTCGCCGAGCGCCTCGCCGGCCACTGATCATATAGCTACATTTAACCGATGTTGGAGCGGGTCCGGGGTAGTACCCCGGACCCGCTCCAACTTCAGTTTTTTAGTTACTGATGCAGGCTTGGGTAGCGCGGTTAAACAGGTGGATGCGCGACGAATCGAACAGCACTTCCATCGGCTGCCCGGTGGTCGCCCGGCTGCGTGGGTCGAGCCGAGCCACGAACTGGCTCTTCCCTGCCACGAAGTAGACATACAACTCCGCGCCCATATGCTCCACTACCTCAACGTTCACCGTGGCGACGTTGGGGTTGTTGGCGGCATTGGAGGCGAGCGAACGATCGGAGATGTCCTCCGGCCGGATGCCCAGAATGACATCCTGCACGCCCGATTGCTGGACTCTAGCCCGCGTTTCCGGAGTCAACTCCACCCGGAACACCTCGGTGCTCGCATACAGCCGATCCCCCTCCGCGACGAGGCGCGCATCGAAAAAGTTCATGGATGGGCTGCCGATAAAGCCCGCCACGAAGATATTGGAAGGATGGTCATACACTTCTTGCGGCGCGGCAAGCTGCTGCAGGAAGCCATCCTTCATCACGGCGATGCGCGAACCCATCGTCATCGCTTCGGTCTGATCATGAGTCACGTAGACCACCGTAGTCTGGAGCCGCTGATGCAACTTAATCAGATAGGAGCGCGTTTCCACGCGCAACTTGGCATCCAGGTTGGAGAGCGGCTCGTCCATCAAGAACACTTGCGGCTCACGGACGATGGCCCGACCCACCGCGACACGCTGCCTCTGACCGCCGGAGAGTTGCTTTGGCTTACGAGCAAGCAGGTTCTCGATACCCAGTGAGGCGGCCGTGGCGCGCACCCGCCGATCGACATCAGCCCTGGGCGTATGGCGGCGGCGGAGGCCGAACGCGAGGTTATCGTAGACGTTCATGTGCGGATAGAGGGCGTAGCTCTGGAAGACCATGGCGATGTCGCGATCCTTGGGGGGTACATCATTGACGATGCGGTCCCCGATCCAAATCTCGCCCGCCGAAATCTCTTCAAGGCCGGCAATGAGGCGGAGCGTGGTGGACTTCCCGCAGCCGGAGGGTCCGACCAGGACAAGAAACTCCTTGTCCAAAATCTCGATGTTGACGTCGTTCACGGCGATCACGTCGCCGAATTTCCGGTACAGATGGCGGAGCGATACACTGGACATGCGCGCTTCTTCTCCTTGTGTTTATGCACGCGGTCATACGAAGACAGAACTTTTCGGTAAAAACCGTTCCTCGCCGGCGCTCACGGCGGCCGACCTAGCCCTTGGTATCTCCCCAGCCTCACCTCCCCCGCGCGGCAACCCCTTCTTCAAGGCGTCTCCGCAACTCCATGATCTGGTCGCGCAACTCGGCTGCTCGCTCGAACTCCAGTTGCCGAGCCGCCGTTTTCATCTGCGTTTCCAGATCCTTCAGCATCCGGAGAATTTCTTCCCTGGACAACTCGGGCGCCGCCAAGTAACCGGCGGCGGTTTCCGCCACCGCCCGCACCTGATCGCCAAGATCACGAATCCCCTTGACGATACTGGTCGGCACGACGCCATGGGCCTCATTATACGCCATTTGCAAGGCACGGCGCCGATTGGTTTCGGCGACGGCCCGCTGCATCGAATTGGTTTCACGGTCGGCGAACATGATCACATGGCCCTCGACGTGCCGCGCCGCCCGCCCCATGGTCTGAATCAAGGAAGTCTCGGATCGCAAGTACCCTTCCTTGTCCGCGTCGAGAATGGCGATCAGGCTTACCTCGGGCAGGTCCAGGCCTTCACGCAGTAGATTGATTCCTACCACCACGTCATAGGTGCCGAGACGGAGATCGCGAAGTACCTCGACCCGCTCCATCACATCCATCTCACTATGCAGATAATGCACCTTGATCGCCAGTTCACGCAGATACTCCGCCAGATCCTCGGCCATCCTCTTGGTCAGGGTCGTCACCAACACGCGCTGCTTCCGCGCCACGCGCTCCCGAATACGCTCAATCAGGAGATCGATCTGGCCCTTGGTGGGCCGTATCTCGACCGTGGGATCGAGCAGCCAGGTGGGGCGGATCACCTGCTCCACTACCCGTGCACTGTGTTCGTATTCATAGGGACCAGGCGTCGCGGAAACATAGATCGCCTGGCTGACCGTACGCTCGAACTCGTCGAAGGTGAGCGGCCGATTGTCCAGCGCGCTCGGCAGGCGGAATCCATAATCGACCAGCACTTCCTTACGCGAACGGTCGCCGCCGAACATGCCGCGGACCTGGGGCAGCGCCACGTGCGACTCGTCAACCATGAGCAGGAAGTCATCGGGCAAATAGTCCAGCAGCGTCCAGGGCTTCTCACCAGGGCCTCGCCCCGCCAGGTGGCGTGAATAGTTCTCGATCCCCGCGCAGATCCCCGTCTCACGGAGCATCTCCACGTCAAAGTTCGTACGCTGCTGCAGGCGCTGCGCTTCGAGCAGCTTGCCCTGGGCCTCCAACTCCTTGAGGCGCTCGCCTAACTCCTCTTCAATAGAGACGATCGCCTTGGCCAGCTTCTCCTGCGAGGTGACGAAGTGGCGGGCCGGGTAGATGTCCAGCCGGCTGACCGCGGTCAGCACTTCGCCGGTGAGCGGATCCACCTGCACGATACGCTCGATCTCGTCGCCGAAGAACTCGATACGGTACGCCAGATCCTCGTACGACGGATAGACCTCCAGCACGTCGCCGCGCACGCGGAACTTGCCGCGATTAAAGTCCATATCGTTCCGCTCGTAGAGGATCTCGGTCAGATGGCGCAGCACTTTCTCACGTCGGTGCCGTTCACCGCGCGCCAGTTTGACCACCACGTTGTTATAGTCTTCGGGCGAGCCGAGACCGTAGATGCAGGAGACAGAGGCCACAATAAGCACATCGCGCCGCTCGAACAGCGAGCGAGTCGCCGAAAGACGAAGCTTTTCAATCTCCTCGTTAAGCGTCGATTCCTTCTCGATATAGACATCGGATCGGGCGATATATGCTTCAGGCTGGTAGTAGTCGTAGTAACTGACAAAATACTCCACCGCGTTTTCCGGAAAAAACTCGCGAAACTCGCTGTAGAGCTGCGCGGCAAGGGTCTTGTTTGGGGCAAGGACCAGGGTCGGGCGTTGCACGGCCGCCACGATGTGCGACATCGTGAACGTCTTGCCGCTCCCCGTCACCCCCAACAAGGTTTGGTGGCGCTCACCGGACAGCACGCTCTCCACCAGTTGTTCTATAGCCGCAGGCTGATCGCCGCGGGGCACGAAGTCGGACACTACCTTAAACTCGGGCATACCCTCGCCCTCCTGAATGCAACCGGGAAACGACGGGCGCCGGCTCGCATCCTCCAGTGTACCGCGCCGTTTCCACTCGCAACCTCGGCCATCCCGATCCGCCCAGCCCTTTCTCGGCCTCTACTTCCTTACCCCGCATGGGTCATGGCCATGGGTTGGTAACGTGCTACACTTTCCCCAGGAACATACCGCATTGCGCTCGCCCTCGCGAGTGTGTTAGGTTTGCCATGGATTCGCTCCGCTGGGCGTTGTCGCGCCTCAACTGGGCAAGCGCCCTGGACATTTCAATCGTTACCCTGGTCTTCTTCTGGTTTCTCGTGTTGATTTATCAAACCCGAGCCGACCAGGTGCTGCGTGGCGTCGTGCTGCTCGTAGTAGTCGGGGCGCTGCTTGCCTCCACGCTGCAACTCGAGGTGCTCGGTTGGTTGGTCGTGCATTCCGTGCCCGCGCTGCTGATTGCCATTCCGGTCATTTTTCAGCCGGAGTTGCGGAAACTGATGGAGCAGCTTGGGCGGAGTAGCCGAATCATCAATCATCCCCTGGCCTCCCTGGCGCCGCCCGCCGCGGACTACTCGGTAGACCAGATCGTGATTGCCTGCGAGCGTCTGGCCAAGCAGGCATTCGGCGCTCTGATCGTGATCGAGCGTAATACGGGACTGCAGGATTACGCGGAGACCGGCACCCGCCTGGACGGCGCGGTATCCGTGGAACTGCTCGAGGCCCTGTTCTACAAGAATTCGGCCCTCCATGACGGCGCGGTGATCATCCAGGGCGATCGCGTGGTGGCGGCCAAGTGCGTGCTTCCCCTGAGCGATAACGTCGGCAGCGGAGCGCCGATTGGGACCAGGCACCGCGCGGCGATCGGCATCACCGAGGTGACCGACGCCATCGCGGTGGTCGTCTCCGAGGAAACCGGGCTGATTTCCATCGCCTACAATGGGAAGCTGCGTCGTGGGCTGACCGGCGAGACCCTCCAGCGGGAACTGATCGCCTTCTATCGAACCGAAGAACCTGTAGGCTAGGCAGCAAGACAGTATGGCTCGCTCGACCCTCCCCCTGCTTCCGGAATTTCGCCGCAACGGCAGCTCACGCGACCAGGTCCGCGGCTTCCGTTACCTGTTGCATACCATCGCGCTCGGCCGGCGACCCGGCGAGCAGGCATTCTCTCGGCAGGCACTTCTCTCGCGCCTGCTCGCCGCCCTAGTTATGTCCATTGCCCTATGGTATTACGTGACCGATCAAGAAAACCCCATCGTGCGAAGCCAACCCTTCACGCTGCAGCCGGACATCCGCAACATCCCGGCCGGCCTGGCCATCCGCAACCAGGTGAATTCCGTGGTGATCACGGCGCGCGGACTCCAGGATCAGGTAAGCAGCCCCGGTCAGATTATTCCGATCATCGACCTCAAGGGCGTGTCGCGCGACGCACGAGAGGCTACCGTGCCCGTGACGGTCAGCGGGGGCCGCCCGGATGTGCAATATACCGTGGATCCACCCACGGTGAGCATTAGCCTGGAGCCGATCGTATCGAAGACCGTGCCGGTGACGTTTGCCTCCCAGTCGGCGCTACCGATCAATTTGACCTACCTCACCCCTAGCCTCTCGCCGCCCCTGTTAACCGTCTCGGGACCGGCCGATCAGGCGAACCGTGTGGATCATGCCACCGTTAGCGTGCCGCTCAGTTCGATCACCCCGCAAAATCCTCGGGTATCATCCTTCACTCGAACCTTCAGCGCCCTCCCCCAACTCTTTGATAGTCAGGGAAAGGTCATAAACTCCGGCGGTCTACTCCCCCCCGGCACCCGGATCAAGGTTACCCTCCAGATCAATGTGAGCCTGGCTATCCAAACCCTGGCCGTGGCTCCCATTGCTTCTGGAGTAGGCTTGCCGCTGGGCTATCAACTGAACGGCATTCAGGTCGAGCCGCCCACCGTCACCGTGGTCGGTCCGCCGGACGCGGTCAACTCACTCCGCGCCGTGTCAACGCTCCCGATCAACTTGAGCGGCGTAACCAAAGCGATGACGTTGACCACACATCTCGATCTGGGCAGTTTGCCGCCGGATGTCGCGGTTTACACGCAGGGCAAGGGTACCCGCGGCAGCACGACCGGGGTGGGTCCAATCTGGCATGTCTATGTCGAGGTGGTCAAGTCGACCGGCAGCAACGCGCTCCCCGCCGCCGTAACGGTTTCGCACCTGGGCAAGGGCTTGCAAGCCACGACGAAGACCCCATCGGTTCAGGTGTACGTGAACGGCCCCTTCGTAGCCATAGCCAAGCTGGGACCCTTAACCGCGGTGGTAAAGGCGAAGGGTCTAGGCCCCGGGGTCTACCAACTCAAGCCGTCGGTCTCACTGCCGCCCAGTCTGGAAAAGAATTATAGCGTAAGCCCATCCACCATCACCGTGACGATCAGCAAGAAACCCGTAAGTAAGCCTGCCTTGCTCAAGCCGGCGAAAGCGGCACAGGCAGGCGGGCAGTCAGCCTTGACCGCGTCCTGACGCGGTCAAGTCCCGCGCTCGGCAAGCAGTCCTTCCAGATCCGTGTGCAACAACGCGGTAAGATTCTCCACCACGAGGGTGGGCTTCACCGCGCTGGTTCCCAGATCGGCACGGGTGGAGATACCGGTCAATACCAGCACCGAAGCCAGGCCCAGGGCCGCCGCGCCCGGAATATCGGTCTCCAGATTGTCCCCTACCACAATCGCCCGCGCCGGATCGACGCCATGCGCGCGCAAAAGCGTCTGGTAGAGCAGGGGACCGGGCTTGCCAATCGCCGTAGCCTTGGTTCGGCAGGCTGTCTCAACCGCGGCGACGATTGAGCCGGCGCCGGGCCACAGGCGGCCGCGCGCCCCCGGAAACTGCGGGTCGCGATTGGTCGCCACCAGGCTTGCCCCGCCCAGCACCGCCCCCTGAGCGCGGGTCAGTTTGGCATAGGTGAACTCTCGATCGAGGCTCGCCACCACGCAATCGGGCTGTTCATCCGCGTCACTCCCAGGGGATGCCGCGATCACGCGGATGCCCACCGCCTCCAGCTCGGCGATCAACGACGCGGCGCCGACCACGAGAGCGGTGCGGGGTGGATTGGGCATTTGCTGAAGGTAGGCGGCGGTGGCCGACGCCGAGGTAGCCAGATCGGCCAGATCGGCCGGCACACCGACCGCCGCCATACGTTGCAAGAATTCGGATCGCGCGTGGGTAGCGTTGTTCGTGGCGAAGAGCATCTTATGCCCGGCCGCGCGCAGGGCTGCCACCGCCTCCGCCGCGCCACGCACCGGTTCGCGGTCGCGGTAGATCACACCGTCCAGGTCGAAAAGGAAGGTAATCATCGCCTACCAGCATAACGGGCCGAGGGCGGTTCCGGATAGATCCCTTGCCGGGCTACCAAAGCCGTGCTAGAAAAGGAAGGAAGAGGCGGGAAGGGATGGACATGGCGGACGAGCGAGAGGAAATCCGCGGCCGGTTGCCGATCGAGACGCTGGTCGGTGAGTCGGTGGTGCTCAAACGCACCGGCCGCAACCTGAGCGGCCTGTGTCCATTCCACAAAGAGAAAACACCGTCGTTCATTGTCTCGCCGGAACGGGGGACGTTCCACTGCTTCAGTTGCGGCGCCGGTGGTGACATCTTCCGTTTCCACATGCTGATCAACAAGGTCGAGTTTCCCGACGCCCTGCGCGCCCTGGCAGCGCGTACCGGGGTGGAACTTGACCCCGAGGCCGCGCGCCGGAAGGCCGTCGAGTCGCGCGCCTACGAGGTGCTCCAGGCGGTGAGCCTGTACTTTCAGCAGGCCCTGGCCGCGCCTGGCGGCTCGCAAGCGCGCCGCTATCTGGAAGGGCGCGGGCTCAGCCGTGCGACCATCGAACGGTTCGGAATCGGCTATTTGCCCGATTGGGGCGAAGGGCTGCGCCGGTTGATGCCCGAACGCGGTATCACCGAGCAGGATCTGATCGACGCCGCTGTCCTCCACCCATCAGAGCAGGGCCGCGAACCTTTCTGTTCACTCCATGGCCGGGTCATCTTCCCGATTCGCGATATGCAAGGACGGGTGTGCGGCTTCGGAGGGCGGGTGCTGAGCGATGAAAAGCCGAAATACCTGAACTCCAGGCAGAGCGCGACCTTCAATAAGAGCACTGTCCTCTATACCATCGACCGAGCGGCCGAGGCTATCCGGGCCTCCGGCGAGGCGGTAGTGGTGGAAGGCTACATGGATGCCCTGCGCGCCCACCAGGAGGGTTTCGCCAACGTGGTGGCGAGCCTCGGTACGGCGATAACCGCGCAGCAGCTTGGCTTGCTTGCCAGATTGCGAGGACGCGAAGCCGAAACACCGCTCCGCGTGGTGCTGGCGCTGGACGCCGATCCGGCTGGGGCACGGGCTGCCGCCGAGGCGGGAGTGCGCGCCGTAATCGAGTTGCGGCCACCGACGGGAGGGGCACCGACCCGGTTGGGCGGCCCGAGCCGTAGGCCGCTGGACCTCGCGGTGGCGACCCTCCCCGAAGGGCGCGATCCCGACGAGGTGGTCGCCTCCGATCCCGCGGGCTGGCGCGCGGCAGTGGCGGCTGCTCTGCCTGTCATGGACTATCTGTTCGACCTGGTATTGGCCAGCCTGGACCCGCGCTTGCCGTCATTCGCTCAAGATCTGCTGGCCCAGTTGCTGCCTCTGATCGATCAGTTGCCGGGCGTTGGAGCGCAACAACCGTACCTTGAGCGTCTGGCCGGGATCACCCGTATCGACACCGCCGCCTTGCGCGGTGAGTTGACCCGCCTCCGCGGCATGGCCCGACGCGGCCGGCGCCAGGACCAAGCGGGCGAAGAGCGCATGACCGCACTCCGTCGGGTCACCCCGGCCCGCGATCCGCGGGCCTTGATTGAGGAAGAGTTGCTGGCCGTCCTCTTCCGCCAGTCACCACTCGACGCGGCGGCGCTCGAAGCCGCCTCAACCCTCGCGGTGGCCAATCCGGAGCGCCGGCAACTGCTCAGCACGATCCTGGCGGCGCATGGAGATGGGCGTCCCACCGGCTCCGCGGTTGCCGCCACACTCGGCGAAGAGGCACGCGAACGGGTGGAAGCATGGATCGCCGCGCCCGGTCCACCGCCGGTCGAGCCCGCGAAGCTGCCCAAGGCGTTGCGCGTGTATGCCGACCGCCTTGAACGACTGGCCCAGAGTGATCGGCTCAAAGAGCAAGGCGCGCTCCTCGATCAGGTGGATGGCGCCATGGCCCACGAGTTACTTGCCCCCACCCAGGAACTGGTTGCCTCCCGCAACGATCTCACCAAGCGGATGCTTGACGCTCAGGCCGAGTACCACCTTCGCTGACCGGAGGTTTCGTGCAAACCGACTGGGCGTATTCGCGGAAGGTCTGATGGAACCGATACAATTAGAGCGGATCCTGGGGAGGGAACGGCTCATGGAATCGAAATTGACGGCGATTCGTGCCGCCCTCGAGGCGGAAACGCAAAATATACTACCGATAAATACCCGCTGAGGGAGAGAATCCAGATGGCAGAACCGCGCACGGCGCCGTATGGGGAGTGGCAATCGCCGATTACCGCCGAAATGACCGCTGCCGGCGGCATGCGGCTCGGTTCGCCCTGCTTCGCGGACGACGGCATCTATTGGTCCGAGGGCCGGCCGGCTGAAGGCGGGCGTACCGTGATCGTGCGCCGGAGCAACGACGGCGCCACCCAGGATGTCACGCCGGTCGGGTACAACGCCCGCACACGAGCACACGAATACGGCGGCGGCGCCTTTCTGGTCCATGAGGGCGTTGTTTATTTCTCGAACTTTGCCGATCAACGGCTCTACCGCGTGCGCCCGGGCGAGGAGCCCGCGGCGATTAGCCGTACCGAGAACATGCGCTATGCGGACGGGATTGCCGATCCGTCGCGCGCCCGACTCATTCTGGTCCGGGAAGACCATACTGGAGGGGATCGCGAGGCGGTCAATACGCTGGTAAGTATGAAGCTGAATGGCGAGGATGAGCAAGTGCTCACCACCGGCTACGACTTCTACAGCAACCCGGCCCTCAGCCCGGACGGCAGTCAATTGGCCTGGCTCTCCTGGAACCACCCCAACATGCCTTGGGACGGTACCGAGTTGTGGGCGGCGAGTGTCCAGCCTTCCGGCACGCTTGGTAAGGCGCGGCTCGTCGCGGGCGGCCTGGAGGAATCCATTTTTCAACCGCGATGGTCGCCCGACGGCGTGTTACATTTCGTGTCCGATCGCTCCGGCTGGTGGAATCTTTACCGATATGAGGCAGACGAGGCGGTCCCGCTCCATCCTATGGAGGCCGAGTTTGGCGTGCCACAGTGGGTGTTCGGCCTCTCCACCTACGCCTTTGCCGGTCCGAGGCGGATCGTGTGCGCCTATCGATCGCGAGGCGAGGGGCACCTCGCGGTGCTCGACACCGGTACGGGCGCGTTCACGCCGATCGATACCGTCTACGACGACTTTGGCGGGGTTGACGCCACGGCAACCGATGCCCTCTGTGTCGCCGCGTCGCCGACCGCCCCTACGGCTATCGTCCGTATCGGACTGGCCAACGGAAAGGTCGAGGTGCTAAAGGCGGCCTCGGAGATCACGGTAGATCCAGACTACCTGTCCACACCCCAGGCCATCGAGTTTCCGACCGAGGGCGGCGTGATTGCCCATGCCATCTTCTATCCGCCGCGAAATCCTGATTTCGTGGCCCCCAAAGGGGAACGGGCGCCCGTGCGCGTGCTCTCGCATGGGGGGCCAACCGGCGAATCCAGCGCGAGCCTTGAACTCGACACCCAATACTGGACAAGCCGCGGCTTCGCCGTGCTGGACGTCAATTATCGGGGAAGCACGGGGTACGGCCGCGCCTATCGGGAGCGGCTCAATGGGCAGTGGGGTATCGCCGATATGGAGGACTGCGCCAATGCCGCGCTCTACCTGGCCAAGCAGGGTATGGTGGACGGCGATCGCATCGTGATCGAGGGCGGCAGCGCCGGCGGCTATACCACACTCTGCGCCCTCACCTTCCTGGACACCTTTAAGGCGGGGGCCAGCTATTTTGGGGTCAGCGACGCGGAGGCGTTGGCCACGGATACTCATAAGTTCGAATCGCGCTACCTGGATCGGATGATCGGCCCCTATCCTGAGCAACGCGACGTGTATCGGCAACGCTCTCCCATCCACTTTGCCGACCGCATTTCCTGCCCGCTCATCCTGTTCCAGGGATTGGAAGACAAAGTCGTCCCCCCCAACCAGGCCGAGACTATGTTCGAGGCGGTGCGCGCCCGGGGCATACCGGTCGCCTACATTCCGTTCGAGGGAGAGCAGCACGGATTCAGGCGCGCCGAGAATATCATCCGATCCCTTGAAGCTGAATTCTATTTCTATGCGCGGGTATTCGGCTTCACTCCGGCGGATTACATCGAGCCCGTGGAGATCCACAACCTATAGGAACCGATAGGGCCGGCGAGGATCACGGCGGGATCATGGCCGCGTTCGGCGGCGGCCATGATCCCGTATACTATTCGTTACTATGACCATCACCCTGAACATCGCGTATTTCGAGGAAGCGGGCATTCGCTGCCCACATTGCCGGCAAAATCAGTTAACCAAGGAGCAGGTGGTAAGGACGATGCGCTTCGCGGGCCAACAGATTCTGGTGGTGGAGTGCTCCCTTTGCCACTCCCAGAGTACGGTGCGCGAGAAATCGGACGCCCCCAAGACGCAGAACCAAACGTACGCCTTCCACCGCTACCGGAAATAGCGTAGGATGGGGGCCATGATCGCCCCCGGCCCCACTCCAGTTCCAAGCGTCCGCGCCTTGTGGCGTGACGTCCTGCTTGCCCTCCTAGCCTACGCGGCGATCACCGCCGTTATGTTCCGGACCGTCCTCCAGGGGCTGAGCAACACCTTTCCCGTGGACCTTGGCGATCCACCGAACGAGGCATGGCTCGTCGCCTGGGGCGTGCATGCCCTCACCACGGCGCCGGGGCAGTTGCTTCAGGGAAATATCTACTTTCCTCATGCCCATGCCCTGATCTACAACGATAATATGCTGGGCCTCCTCCCGATCGCCACGCCGGTCTACCTGCTCAGCGGGCACAACACCGCCCTTACCTACAACGTGCTCTACTTACTCTCGTTCGTCCTCTGCGGACTATTCACTTTCCTTCTGGCGCGCCGCCTCACGGGCAGCGTACCGGGCGCCTTTCTGGCCGGAATTATCGTCGCCTTCAGTCCGTACCGCATGGTGCATCTCTCGCATCTCAATCAGTTGTCGGGACAATGGGTGCCGCTCATCTTGCTCTTCTGGGAGCGCGCCCGCTCCGCCGCTCGACCGGGCAGCGCCGCTCGACTTTGGCCGGAGTGCGCCGCGATGGCCCTGTTTATCGTGCTGCAGGCGCTGTGCAGTATCTACTACATCGTCTTTCTAGCGACCTGCCTGTTGATTTACTTGATTGTCGATCTGGTTATGCGCGGCTGGGCGGAACTGAGGCGCTTCGTGGTGGGCGCTGCCGCCGCCGCCATTGTGGCCGGCCTGGTGCTGCTGCCGGTGATCGTCCCCTATCTCCAGCTGCAGAACAGGGTCGATGCGGTGCGCGGACCCGAGCAAGTGCTCTACTTTTCAGCCGACGTGCGGGATTTCCTGCATATGCCCGCGTTCAGCACGCTCTATGGTTGGACCGAATCAGCACTCGGCGTCCCGGCCGGCGACGCGCATCAGTATTTGTTCCCCGGCCTTATCGCCTGTGTATTGGCGGTGATCGGCTGGGGTCGACGGCGCGAGCAGCCGGAAATTCGGATCTACGGCATACTGCTCCTCGTCACCGCCGTTCTCGCGCTGGGCCGTCAGCTCAAACTCTTCGACCGCCTGTACAATGTGCCTCTTCCCTATGCTTTGCTCTACGATCATGTGCCCGGTTTTCACGGCTTCCGTGATCCGGCCCGTTTCGCCTACATCGGTTTCTTTTGCATCGCCTTGCTTGCCGCCTGGGGCCTCGGTGCCGTGCTTGCCCGGCTGCCCGCACGTCGGACTATGGTGGCGGTGCTGCTGTGCGTGGGGGCGCTGGCGGAATATTGGATAGCCCCCGTCGCCACCGCGCGCGTGCCGGTCGGCTCGGCTATTCCTCCGGTGTATCGCTGGTTGGAAACCCAACCAGCCCGAACGGCGGTGCTCGAACTGCCGATCGGCCAACAGAATGCCGTAATCTGGTCCGAGCAGGCCATGATGACCTATTATGCCACCTATCATTGGCGACAGATCGTCAACGGGGTCGGCGGCTATACGCCGGCAGGCTACGAGGCCGACGCGGCCGTTCTGAATCGCTGGCCCACGCGGGCGGCCGAAGCACTGCTCCACAAGTGGGGGGCGCGGTATGTGATCTGGCATCCCGAGCAGGTTGGCCGGCCCGGCCCTCCGAATCGGCCGGCTACTCCTCTAGTTTGGCGAGGGGCGGACGGCACGAGCGTCTACGCGGTGCGGTAAGATCACGGGAAAATAGCCCAACGGGAGCCTCCGGCTAAGGCCGGGTATGTGGTTGCAAAGATACGGGCATCTTAATTTCTGCTGCTGCTTGGGAGAGCTTACGGGTGGGTATTAGGGTCGTTGACCGTCAATCCCTCAGCTTGCGCCGCGTCCAGCAGGCGTGAATCAGCACTGAGGAAAGTAAGCGCCTGCAAGCCGGGTGCCGGCAATAGGTTGTTGGCGCTGAGTGCCGTCGCGCTCCTCAAGAATAATCTCCGAGAGCGGGAGCCCCGCGGGGATGTGGCGGGAGAGCGCGCCGCGCTCGGCAGCGGTGAGTGGCCGCTGGCTCAGATCAGAACTGGGGCGGGGCAACATCAGGCCGGCGGAGATAAGAGAGGCGGCTGCCGATTAGCCGCGTCCGCCGGTTGCCGGCACGCCGCTTATCAGTTCTCCCAGCCTCAGCATCGCTCGGCCAAGAGCAATCAGCACGGCCCCAATCAGTGGACCGAAGCCACTGCGATATCCGGTGAGCCTGCAGGAGTGACATTCCTTCATGCACGCCGCGAGATCCTGATGATGGAGACATGCGTACGACCACTTCAAGTCCGGTAGGCTGTAGAGATCCATTGGTTGGCGACCCTCAGGGAACAGACCTGCCCACGTTGGGGAGGCTCACCACACCAATCTATACCGACACTTCAATTAATTACAGGAATTGTTACCAAATTATCAATACGGTAACGCATCACCTACACCGAGGCGCCCGCCAACCAACCTACCGCCAGCGCCAGTGAGGCCAGCGCCACCACGCCAAAGTTGAACTGGAGGGTGGACGCCGTGGGGCGGAGCCGATAGCCGAGCATGGCGCCCGCCAACAGCGTTACCGATAGCGCAAGCCCGATTGGGTACGCCGGCCCCCTATAGCCGAGTACGGGAGCCAGTCCCAGGGTCAAGGCTTGCGCCAGGCCAAGCGCCCCCCAGCAGAGCAGGAGCGCGCGACGCATCCCCAGAGCGTGGGCCAGCCCGCGAACCCCGAAGCCGCTATCACCTTCCAGATCGGGGAGCGTATTGGCCAGATGCAAGGCGAGACCGAGCAGGATACCCAGCGGATAGACGGGGGCCAGCCGGGCGTTCAGGCTCCCCATGGCCGCCCAGGCCCATACCGGCAAGGTGGGAATGGCCAGCGCGTAGGGAAGCCAACTCCATTGGGTCCGCTTCAACCGCAGATCGTAGGCCAGCCCACAACCCAGTCCCACGCACGCGGCAGCCAACGTGGCGGGCGACAGGGTAGCTGAAAGGACGAGACAGACTATAGAGCAAGCCCAGGCGAAAGTTGCCGCCGACAGCGGACGGATCGCCCCCCGCGCC
>JAICHN010000051.1 GCA_025924845.1 Chloroflexota bacterium
ACGTGGTCTCCACGATGTTGGCATCGATGCGCCGTTCCTCATGCGTGGGACTCCAGTCCGCGGGAATACCGACGATTTTCTTCCCATCGTAGAGAAAGGAAATAGGGAGTTTCTCGGCGGCGGCCGTGAAAGGTCCAACCCAGGAACGGATCCTGCGCATATCCTGGGGAGCGGTTTTCGGGGCGATGGGTTCCGTGTGCATAATCCGTGCAAATGCAGCGATGGAATTCGACGCGCTGGAACCGGCCATCTCGTTCGCCATCCGCACCTCATCTCCAGGACTACCGGGCACCATTACCTCGCTGGTTGCAAGAATACCGCCTCCACAATCAATCTGCAATCTGTTGACAGCACACAGATTATCCCGTATAGTGCCCGATTATTGATATGGAGTGCGATACAACGGGTGAGTCCCGTGATCGCGAGTGTCGTGCATTGAGTCGATGGCGATCGATGCACGGGGAAGGAGGGGTATACGGCCGTTCCGTTGGTTCCGGACCCGTTGGCACGACCTGTCTTTTGAGGCCCAGGCGGCGAGGGCGATGCCGCAAAAGGCGGTCGATGCCCGAGCGATCCCGGCCTCAAGGCACCTGGAACACTGAGTGGTCAGCATCTATATCGAAGGAGATGCCCCGATGCGCCGAATATACCCATCCTGGCTCCGCTGGGCCCTGGCAACTTGCATTGTCGGCGCCTGTGCCGTACTTCCTACCGCACGCGCCACGCAGGCGGCCGGAACGGTCAAGCTGACATGGGAGGTCACGAACGATACGTTCTGGCCGCCTATTGCCAAAACGGTCATCAAAGCGTACACCAAGCTCCACCCGAACGTGAAGGTTGAACTTCAACTGGTTGACGGCGCTACCTACACACAGAAGGTGTTCATTCAGGCAGCCGCCGGTACCTTGCCCGACATTCTCCTGACCGCGGATGCGTTTACCGTGCCGTTCGCGGCGCACCATGTCCTGCTCGACATGCAGCCCCTGGCAAACGCAGATCCGGGCTACAATCTCGGCGATATCTACCCGAACTTCCTCAATCTGGGGCGCCTACCGGGGCAAAGCGGGTTGTACATGATCCCGTTCTCGGCAGATGCCATCGTGACCTTCTATAACAAGGATATGTTCAAGGCGGCGGGCATACCATTTCCGACGGCAAACTGGACCTACGCCCAGTTCTTGGACGACGCGCAGAAACTGACCAAAACCGACAGCAGCGGCAAGACCTCCCAATGGGGCATGTCGTTCGGCGTCGCTGGTTGGGCAGGCTGGGTACCGTTTCTTAACGGCTTCGGCGGCGCGCTGTTGACGCCTGACAAGAAGCACAGCAGTTACTCCTCGCCCGGATCGATCGCCGGCATGCAGGCCATTCAGGATCTGTATACCAAGTACAAGGTGACCCCTGGGCCGACTGTACAACTCCCTGGTGACCCCTTCCTCTCCGGCAAGGCGGCCATGGGCTTCAGTGTGCATGGAGCTGTCGCCGGGTGGTCTCAGGCTATCGGCAAGAAGTTCGCCTGGGACGTCCAGGTGATGCCGAGCTTCCCCAACGGCAAACATGTGAATGGCATGGGTACGGCGGGCTTCGCCGTCTCGGAGAACTCCAAGCAGCGGGCAGCGGCCTGGGATGTGGTCAAGTTCGTCGGCAGTGTGGCTGGTCAGCGTGCGCTGTCTGCGATTGGCGTCACCATGCCAATCCGTAAGTCAATGCTCAACGACCCAATCTGGCGCCGGCCGGGTCTCAATAACGATGCCTTCCTGCAAGCAATCAAGTACGGGATCACGCCGCCTCAGTTGGCGCCGCTCGACGCAGCGATAAACTGCGGCACCGTGTACTCGGGTATCTTCCAGACGACAACAGCGTCAATGTGGGACAAGATCATCCGAGGTACTCCCGTTGCTGTGGCGGCGAAGGCCGCGGACCAGACGATCAATGGGTGTATCGATTCGCTGGGCGACTAATTCAGTATGGCTGAAATCAATTGGGCGGCACTGAACTAGGAGAGGCCTGAAGTACCCGCCGGATCGAGGTGACGGAGCGTGCTCCGTTGCCTCGGCCCGGCGTGAGTGACTGAACACAAAGGAAGGATCACGGTAGTGGCACTCACGATGTCCTCGCTGGCCGGTGCGCGCCTGCGGGACCTGCGGCGCAATCTTGAGGGCTGGCTATTCGTGTCGCCCGTGGCACTTGGGCTGCTCTGCTGGACGCTGATACCCTTCGTCACCGCATTCTATTTCAGCTTCACCAGGTATGACCTGTTATCGCCGCCGACCTGGCACGGGGTGAGAAACTACACACACCTATGGCATGATCCCCTGTTCTGGCAAGGAGTGAAGGTCACACTGACTTTCACGTTGATGTTCCTTCCCTTGAGCATTGGCTGCGGCCTCGCCCTAGCCCTGCTCCTCAACCAGCAGGTGCGCGGGATCGGCCTGCTGCGCACAGCCTTCTATATCCCCTCCATTGTGCCGCTCGTAGCGACGGCAGTGTTATGGATCTGGATCCTCAATCCGGAAATCGGCCTGCTCAACGCCGCGCTCAAAGCTCTGCATTTGCCTACTGGTCTGTGGTTGACCGATCCGGGGAGCGCCCTGCCGTCGCTGGTGCTGATGGGGTTGTGGGGGGTTGGCGGCGGCATGATCGTGTTCCTGGCGGGCCTGCAGGGGGTGCCCGAGGAGTACTATGAGGCGGCCAAAATCGACGGGGCATCGACGATTGTGCAGTTCCGCCACGTGACGCTGCCATTGATATCACCCACTCTGTTCTATCAACTGATCATTGGTCTGATCGCGTCGATGCAATACTTCACGCAGGCCTTTATTCTAGGCGGCGTAAACGCAAACACGGGAGGAATGGGGGCGCCCTTAAACAGCACCCTGTTTCTCACCCTCTACATCTATCAGGTCGCCTTTAACTACACGCAGATGGGTTACGCGTGCGCGCTGTCCGTGGTGCTCTTCGCGATCATCCTACTGGTCACGCTGATCTTGTTCGGCACGCAGCGCTTCTGGGTCTTTTATGGAGATCGCTGATGGGCGTGACGATCGTACCGAGCAATGTCGTGACGCCGGAGCCCAGGATCTCCCCGGCCCGCCCGCGTGCATCACGACCGGGCCGACTCGTGTGGCGCGTGATCCTGTACATCCTGCTCTATGGAGGCGCAGTCGTCTTCCTGGTACCGCTGGCCTGGATGCTCTTGACCGCGATCAAGACGCTCCAGGAGACCTACGCCTTCCCCCCAATCCTGCTCCCACATGTCGCGCAGTGGCAGAACTTCAAGACGGCCTGGACCACCTACGAGTTCACGCTCTACACTTATCACACCCTGTTCATCACCGTGACTTCAATGGTGGGGGTGCTGGCCACCTCGTCGCTGTGCGCCTACGGCTTCGCGCGGTTGCGCTTCTGGGGGCGCGACATCCTGTTTCTGTGCGTGATCGCCTCGGTGATGTTGCCGTTCACCGTTACGGTGCTGCCGCTCTATATCATCTTCAGGGATCTAGGCTGGTTGAACACCTTTAAGCCGCTGATCATACCGGCGTGGTTCGGCGGCGGCGCGTTCAACATATTCCTATTGCGGCAGTTCTTCCAGACTATTCCTCGCGACCTGGACGAAGCAGCGCGCATCGACGGCTGCTCCACCCTCGGCATCTTCTGGCGGATCATGCTACCGCTGGCTAAACCGGCCATCGCGGTGGTCGCGATCTTCTGGTTCCAGGCCTCCTGGACCGATTTCCTGGGCCCGGTGATCTACCTCAACTCGACGGACAAGTACACTCTGGCCCTGGGCGTCTACCAGTTCGCCGCCGACGTAAGCAATGTGGCCGTCCATCATCAGGAGTTGCTGATGTGCGTCGCCTTCGCGATGGTGCTGCCGATCGCTCTGGTCTTCCTCGTGGCCCAGCGCTATATGATTCGCGGTGTCGTGCTGAGTGGGATAAAGGGATAACACGGAAGGAACTAACGGTTAATGACAGTCGCGAACACTCGGGGCAGTGAACTGCGGAAGCCCGTTTCCCTGGGCCTGCAGTTGGGTCCGCAAACCGTCACCTGGGAAGAATTGCGTCGCTGGACGCTCAAAGCCGAGGCGCTCGGCTTCGACAGCGTGTGGCTGGCCGACCACTTCATTCGCGGCAGCGGTCCTTCGCACCCGGTGATTGAGATGTGGAGCGGGCTCGCCGCGCTGGCCGCCTGCACCTCAACGATCAGACTCGGCTCCCTGGTCGCCAGTGTGACGCACCGCAACCCCGGGATTACCGCGGTCAGCGCCGCCACCATCGACCAGATCAGCGACGGCCGTTTTATCTTGGGACTGGGCGCCGGCTGGTCCGTGCAAGAGCACCGGGCCTACGGTATCCCCTTGCCGCCCCCGGCCACGCGCCTGGCCATGCTGGCCGAGGCGATCCAGATTTGCCGGCTGCTCTGGACCGGCGACGTAGTTTCCTTTCCGGGCAAGTACTTCCAGCTGGAAGACGCCGCCTGCGAGATCAAGCCGGTGCAGGATCCGCTGCCCATCCTGGTCGGCGCCATGGGCGAACAGATCGCCCTGCGCCTGGTGGCAAGGCACGCCGACATCTGGAACGTGGTCAGCGCCGACCACGACACCCTGAGCCGCAAACAGGACTTACTGAACCGCTACTGCGAGGAAGAGGGGCGCGATCCGGCCACCCTGGGACGTTCCCTTGAAGTGCCCATCGCCGTCGCCCGCGACGCCGCCACTCTGCAACGGCGTATCGAACGAGTAATCCGCGGGCGCGGCTATCCGGCGGATAAAGCGGGCGATATGTTTATCTGCGGCAGCCCCGAGCAGTGCATCGAAAAGATTCAGCGTTATGTCGCGATGGGATTTGACGAGTTCATGTTGATTACCCTGGAACCGTTCGACGACGACGAACTGGAGTGCTTCGCCGAATATGTCCGCCCCGCCTTTACCGCGCCCGCTGCCACCGTGAAGGGGCAAGGCAATGGCTAAAGCGCCGCTCGCCCTGGGGCTGGTCGGCTGCGGCGGCATGGGCCTGCGCCACATTCAGGGCCTGGTGGAACTCCGCCAGGCCGATCTCTCCCCCTTTGAGTTGATCGCGGTGTGCGATGCACGGTCCGAGGCAGCGACACGCGCCGCCGACATGGCTGAGGAAGGCTTGGGACGCCGCCCCGAGATCCACACCGACCTTAATAAGCTGCTCGCCGGTCCAACCGGTCGGCGGCTGGACGCGGTCGATCTGGTCACCGATGTCGGCGCCCATCACAGCCTGGGCGTGCCGCTCCTCCAGGCCAGCCTGCACGTACTCTGCGAAAAGCCGCTTGGCTTGACCGTGCGCGCCTGCCGGCTGCTGGTCGACGCGGCAGCGCGGTCGGGCGCCGTGCTGGCCACGGCGGAGAATTATCGGCGCGATCCGATCAACCGCCTGGTTGCGGCGCTGCTGCAAGGCGGCGCCATCGGCCGGCCCTTCATGGCAGTGCAGGAATCAGTCGGCGGGGGCCGGGCGGTGACGATCACGCCCTGGCGCCATTATAAAGATCGCGGCGGCATCGTAGTCGATATGGGAGTCCACTACACCGATCTCTGGCAGTACTTTCTTGGTCCGATCGAGCGCATCGCGGGGCGGGTCGCCCTCTTCGAGCCGTTACGCGAGGCCGGACCTTTGCGCGGCCCAATGGCCGCTTTTTATGGCGGGGGCGCTGCCTCGGCCGAGCCGGTACGGGCCACGGCGGAGGATACGGCGGCGGGCCAGGTGGCCTTTGCCGGAGGGGCAATCGGGCAGTGGCTGCTCAGTCTGGCGGGCCATGGCGAGGGCTACTTCACGCGCCGCTTCTACGGCAGTGCCGGGGCGATGGACGCCCCCGCCGATCGCTCGGGCCGGCCCATCCGCCTGGCCGGCGCGGCGGACGGCGGCTTCCGTCCCCTGGACGACGCCGCGGCGCGGGCGCTCCTCCCGGACTTTCGTCTCGACGAGCCGACCACCCGGCTGTTCGGCGCCTCCTTGCTCACCACCTACGATCTGCCCTTCGAGGCGATCGACCGTAAACTGCTGGCCCTGGAGCTTGAGGATTTCGGGCAAGCCATCCTCGCCGGCCGACCACCGGAGGTGGATGGGCAGGGCGGCCTTGACGCCGTGGCGGCGATCTATGCCTTCTTCGAGTCGGCGGCGCTGGGCCGAGAGGTGACCCTCGCCGAGGTGGTGAGCGGCGCCGCCGATGCTTACCAGCGTGAGATAGACAGCGCACTGGGCCTGAGCGAACCGGGAGCGCGATCATGAGCCGATCCGCGCGGACCCAATTCGGCTTCTGCGTGCCCATTTTCGCCATGCCGGGGCCGCGCTTGTTCCGCACCCCCAGCTACGCGCGCCTGGATCCCCAGGTCAGCGTGGCCGCCGCCGTGGAATGTGAACGGCTCGGCTATGATTCGCTCTGGGTGGCCGATCATTTCTTTCTGGACGGCGATGGAGCCATTTTAGAAGGCTGGACCACGCTGTGCGTGCTGGCCGGCCGGACCAACCGGATCAAGCTCGGTTCGATCCACCTCTGTACCGCCTTCCGCAATCCAGCCCAGCTGGCCAAGATGGCCGCGACGCTCGATGTGCTCAGCAACGGCAGGCTGCTGTTCTTCGCCGATTCCGGCAACCGCCGCGCCGAGTTCGCGGCCTACGATTTTCCCTGGCACGATGACAGTCGAGAGCGCAACGGCCGCATGCGCGAGGCGTTGGACTTGATTCTGCGCATGTGGCAGGAGGACGGGCCGGTCACTTTCCAGGGCCGGCACTACGCGGCGCGCGAGGCAATCTGCCTGCCCCATCCCGTGCAGCGGCCCCATCCCCCGATCTGGCTGGGCGAGACGGCGGACGAGGTGATGCTGGGCGCCGTGGCGGAACTGGCCGACGGCTGGAACAGCACGCCGGTCACCGTCGGGGCCCTGCGCGAACGGCTTACCCGCGTAGAGGCTGCCTGTACGGCGGTCGGCCGGCCGTTGAGCGATCTGGAACTCTCGTTGGAGACACAGGTGCTGATCGCACCGACCCGCGCCCGCGTGTCCGAACTGCTGGAGCAGGCGGCGGCCCTCGGTCACGGCGCCGGCGCCACGGCCACTGATCCAAAGGTCATGGAGGACCAATGGCTGATCGGCACGCCCGACGAGGTGATCGCGCGGATCGAGGCATATAGGGCGCTGGGCATCAGCCACTTCATGCTCTGGTTCATGGATTTTCCGGGCATGGACGGGGTGCGGCTCTTCGCCGACACCGTCATGCCGCGCTTCAAAGCCTAAAGGAGACAAGGAATGCTGTTAGGGTACGCCACGTGGGGTATGCCGAAACTGCCCATCGAGGTGACGCTGGATCACGTGGCGGGCCTGGGGTTCGACGGCGTGGAACTGACCGTCGCTCCCGGCTTCACCACGGAGTTGAGCAGGCTCGACCCGGCCGAACGGCGCCGCATCCGCGGCCTGCTGGATGCCCACCGCCTGGGGCTGCCGTCGCTCGCCGTGCATCGTGACTTGGTGGTCGACGATCCGGAGCAATGGGCCGCCAACCTCGCCTACCTCCGTGGCGCCATCGACCTGGCGCTCGATCTGGCGGGCCCCGAGGGTCCGCCGGTGATCAACAATCTGGTCGGCGGCAAATCGGGCGAGTTCGAGCTTCGGCACGCCCGTCTGCTGGAGCGTCTTCGCCAGGTGCTGGACTATGCGGTGCCGCGCGGCGTGACCATCGCCATCGAGCCGCACGTCTTCACCATCCTTGAATCACCGACCACCACCAAAGAGATCATCGACGAGATTGACTCGCCCTACCTGCGCGTGCAATTCGACATCAGTCACTTCGATGTCCTGGGCTACACGATTGAGGAGACCGTGCCGATCCTGGCGCCGCTCGCCGTGCATACCCACGTCAAGGACCAGCGGGGCCGGGCGCCCGATCACCGGTTCTTAACGCCGGGCGAGGGAGACTTCGACTACGTGCGGTACCTGCGGGCGATGCGTCAAGCCGGCTACGACGGCTTCATCACCGGCGAGGTGAGCGTGATGGTGCAGCGGCTCCCCGGCTACGATCCGCTCGCCGCTACCACCAAAACTTACCAAACCCTGACCCGTGCCTTCGATCAAGCGGGAATCCAGCGAGCGGTGCGAGCATGAGATCGGTAGGTGCGAGAGGGTGTCTCTCCCCCCAACCAGCAAGGAGACAGCCGTGGATGCGCGGATGACCACGCCGGATGCGCGTGTACTGGCCAACCTGTTTCGTCTTGACGGCAAGGTGGCGCTGGTCGCGGGAGGGTACGGCGGCATTGGCGAGACGATCAGCTGGGCACTGGCGGCATATGGGGCAACCGTGGCCATCTCGGGTCGGTCGTTAGAACGTGCCGTCGCGCTGGCCGAAGCGCTCGGCGCGGTCGGTTACACCGCCCATGCCGGCGCGTTCGACATCATGGACGTCGGGAGCATCCGCCGGCATGTCGACGAGGTGGCGGAGGCACTGGGCGGCATCGACATCCTGGTCAATTGCGTCGGCGCTCAACGCGAGGAGCGGGCCGAGGCGGTGAGCGAGGAAGATTGGGATCACGTTACAGACGTGAATCTGAAGGGAGCTTTTTTCCTGGCCCAGGCGGTCGGACGTTGCCAGTTGCGGGCCGGGAGCGGCCGGCAGATCCACCTATCCTCGGTACGCGGCCAACTGGCCCTGCGCGATCGGGGCTACATCCCCTATTGCAGCTCCAAGGGCGGCCTGAACTTGATGGTGAAACAATTGGCGGCGGAATGGGCGCCCCGGCAGATCCTGGTCAACGGCATCGCGCCCACCTTCACGCGCACCGAATTCGTCCGCTCCTACCTCGAGGACGAGGTATTCTATGCCGACCTGATCAGCCGTATTCCTCTGCAACGCATCGCGGAACCGCTGGACTGCGCGGGCGCCGCGCTGTTCCTGGCCGGCCCGGCGGCATCCTTCATCACGGGGCAGATCATCATGATTGATGGGGGGATTACGGCCACGCAGTAGGAACAATTGACAATTGCGACTGTTGCGCGGGAGGGTAATCCTCGGCGGAATAGTGAAAGGGTTCCTGGGATGCGGTTGTGAATCGCTGGATAGATGTAGTCACAAAATATTGTGACACGGCAACGAGAGCGATCTATTCCGACCTGGGCAACCAGGGGAGTTGAAAGCCCTGAGGGAGCGTGGAGGCCAGCGGTTGGATATCACCAGAGCCGGATAGCCGCGCCAAGCGTTGAAGCTTCGGCAGCCGATCCGGGTCGATTATAGTGACAGGGTAAGTGTCGGAATCCTCATAGAACTGGGCGAGCATACTGCCCTGTGAGAGTAGCCGGTCCCCGACTGCCTGGAGAAAATCCGAAGTGTGCATATGGCGCCAATGCTCGATGTCTACCCAGTCCCAGCGCAAAGGCTGCGCGGCTTGGTTCCGCAGCAACCAATCAATGCCCTCCATCACTAATTCGGGCGCCGCCCTCCAGTCAAATTGCTCCAAATGCTGCCGAAAGAGCAGGCCATCCAACAGAGCCCGCCACGGCTGCACGCCTGAGGCTACATCTTGCTCCTCGATGCCGCGCCCGTCCAGGAGCCATTCCTGAAAGCGGGCGTAATAGGTGTGAGGATCGCGCAAGGCGAGCGTCACCTCCTCCGACAGGGAGGGATCCATGGGCAGTAATGCATGGCACAATTGGACTAGCGCCTCCAGGCGATCTTCAGGCATCGGAAACAGCCTTCATTTCCTCAGTGATCCGAATCCGCCAACTCATGCATCAACATGGCCTCATAGCGCGATCGATCCGCCGACCGAGCCATAGGCATCGTAATGACAACGTAGCGCACAAGTCCAATCACAGGATATCATTCTTAAAGCGCGAAAAGTCGCATTTTCGCTTGCTTAAAGCGTGAAAAGTCGCCACACTGGGCTCAGGAGCCGGCTTAATGCGCGAATTTTCGCTTGATACCTGCCCGGAAGTGTTCGTATCCGACACATCGATCAGACGTCCGGTTTCGCGCGCCCATCGACAGGGTCGTTTGCGCAAGCTGGGATCACGGCTGTACACACGCAACTTGACCGACCCTCCGGAGGCAATTGTCCGCCGCCATGTTTGGCCTTTGGTTGCTGCCTATTTTCCCGGCGCCCTGATTGCCGATCGCACCGCTCTGGAGAACAGGCCGGCTGCCGATGGCTCGGTCTGCTTGATCGCGAGCAGTACGCGCGACAAGATCCTACCCGGCCTGGTGCTGCGCCCCCGTCTGGGGCCAGGACCACAAGAGGAAGATCGGCCGTTCATCGGCGGCCTGTTTCTCAGCTCGACCGCCCGTGCTTTTCTAGAGAATATGAGGCCATCCCGCGCCCGTGCCGGCCTGGTTGCCCGCACCCTTGGCCGCAAGGCGATTGAAGAGCGGCTGGAGATTCTGATCAGTCGTTCCGGTGCACATGAGGTCAACCGCCTGCGCGACAGTATCAAGCGCCTCGCTCCTGACCTCGATCTGAGCGAGGAAGCCGCCGCCCTTGACGCCATGATCGGGGCTTTGCTCGGTACCCGCGAGGCCCTCTTGGCAACCCCCGTCGGCATAGCCCGCCAGGCAGGCAGGCCCTATGACCCGCGGCGCCTGGAGCTATTCCAACGATTACATGCCGCTCTGCGATCCTGGCCGCCGGTAACACGCCTGATCCCGCCACGCGGTCCGCAACAAAAAGCGGTGTTTGCTTTCTACGAGGCATACTTCTCGAACTTCATTGAAGGCACCGAGTTTGAGATTGAGGAAGCCGCCGAGATCATTTTTGAAGGGCGCATCCCCCAAACCCGGCCGGCCGATGCCCATGACATTCTCGGCACCTTCCGCATGGCCGTCAATCCGCCTGAGGCCCTCCAGATCGGTGAATCCAGCGATGCCCTTCTGACGCGGCTAAAAGCCTACCACGCGGGCATCATGGGTGGTCGTCCGGAGATGAGCCCCGGACAATTCAAAAGCCAGGGCAATCGGGCGGGCGGCACTGTGTTTGTGGCCCCCGAGCAGGTAGAAGGTATCCTCGGACAGGGACTGGTCCTGCTGCGCGGTCTGGAAACGCCGTTTCAGCGAGCGGTATTCATGATGTTCATAATCTCCGAGATCCATCCCTTCACTGACGGCAATGGTCGCACCGCCCGGCTGATGATGAATGCCGAACTGTCAATCGCCGGCGAGTGGCGAATTATCATTCCAACCGTCTATCGCAACAACTATCTCGTGGCACTGAAGGCTCTTTCACAGACCAGCGTGCCCGAGCCGCTGATCCGTACGCTCGATTTTGCCTGGCAGTGGACCGCCGCCATTGACTGGCGGGACGTAGCAACTACCCGACGCGAGTTGGAGGCATGTAACGCCTTTGTCGATCCAGGAGAAGCGGACCAGACGGGGAATCGGCTACGGATGCCGAGGTAGGGCTAATCCTCTTTGCCCGTCGGCCCCATTCTGATGGTCATTGGCCGTCCACCCTCCGCATGAGAAGCTTGCGGTATGAAGCCTTTCATGATTGCAAGGCATGGCGCATCGCGCCCCGTGCCTTTGCGCCGTGCCGACTGAAACGGTACCAGGGAGGAGGGTGCAATACACTTCGACCGCTGGAAAGGGCTGGCCCTCGGTGTGCTTACCGCCGTGGGCGGCTTCGTCGATATGGGTGGGATCATCACGTCCGCGCAGGCCGGCGCGCAGTATCGCTTCGCGCTCCTCTGGACGCTTATTCCCGGCGTGATCGGGTTGGCCGTTTATGCCGATATGTCCGGGCGCGTGGCGATCGCCTCCGGGCGCACCCTCTTCGACGTGATCCGATCCCGCCTTGGCTTCCGGCTGGGCGCCATCCCCCTGGTGGCCACGATGATCGTCAACACCCTGACCCTGGTTATCGAGCTCGCCGGGATGACCCTGGCCCTGGAACTGGCCACGAACGTTGGGTACTTACTCTGGTTCCCCCTCGCGGCGCTCTTCCTCATCGTCATCCTGTGGAGGACGAGTTTCGATCTGCTCGAGAACGGCAGCGCCCTGCTCGGCCTGGCCATGCTGGTTGCCGTCGTGGCCATGTTCAAGCTCGCCCCGCCATGGGGTCAGGTCGGCCGCGCTATGGTTCATCCGTCGGTTCCGGTCCATGCGCTTGCCCCCTACCTCTTCTCCGTCATCGGGCTCCTCGGCGCCTACATGACCACCTACCAATTCTACTTCTACTCATCGGGCGCCATTGAGGAGGAGTGGAGCGGACCCGATCTGCTGACCAACCGGATAACCTCTATCGTCGGGGCCTGCTTCGGCGCCGTCATCGTTCTGGCACTCACCGTGGTCGCCGCGCTGACCCTCTTTCCGCACCACGCCCAGGTGGCCACGCTGGGCGATGCCGGGCGGCCGATCAGAGACAGCCTGGGCAGCGTAGGGTGGGCCCTTTTCATCCTGGGGACCTTCGCCGTCTGCATGGGGGCCGGACTGGAAGCGGCCTTGAGCGGCGCCTACAGTGTGTGCCAATACTTTGGCTGGGACTGGGGGAAGCAGGGGCGGCCGGGGCAGGCGCCCCTGTTCCACCTCGGCTACCTCGTCATGTTCGTGCTGGCCCTGATCCTGGCCTACACGCACGTAGATCCGGTGCGGCTCACCGTGCTCACCATGGTCATCGCGGCGGCCTCGCTGCCCTTCAGCTTCCTGCCGCTCCTGATCGTCGCCAACGACGCCGACTTCATGGGCACCCAGAAGAATACGCCGGCCATCAACGCCATCGCGGTGCTCATGCTCGCCGTGCTCATCCTCGTCACGATCGCCGCCGTGCCGCTTTATATCATCACGGGCGGCGGCTCCTGAGGCCTGGGAGGGGAAGAAATGGATCTGGGGAAACACGTGCTCGATAAGGAACTGGTGGACCGAGAGTTGCGGCGGGCCGGCCGGGTCGACGACCTGGTAATCGAGGTCGCCGAGCCGGGTCCCGACGGCGCGATCCCGCCGCCCGAGGTGACGGCGATCGTCTGCGGACCAATGGCTCTCTGCCCGAACCTATCGCCGCCGTTCCGCATGCTGGCGCGCCTGCTCTACCGAGGGCTGGGTCTGAGCGATCCCCGACCCGTGCAGATCCCCTGGTCCGCGGTGAGCGCGATCGATGTCGTGGTTCACCTGGACATCGACCGCGAACAGTGGGGCACCACGGCGCTGGCGAACGCGGTGCAACGGCGGTACATCGGCCGGTTACCGGGCGCTTAGAGAGCGATTGGAGGGTGCGAATGCGCCAATACTACCATGAACTGGTCGGCAAAGAGGTGGTCACGGTCGATGGGCGGAGCATCGGCCGAGTCACCGATCTGATCGCCGAACGCCGAGGTGAGACGCTCCGCGTGACCAACATCTTGGTCGGCGAGAGGGGCCTGATCCAACGGATCGGTTCCTTGCACTTTCCCCTGCTCAGCAAGACGCATCCCTATGTCATCCCCTGGCAGGGGGTGGCGCGGGTTGAAAAGCAGATCCATCTTCTGAATAAGGCCGACGATATCCCTAAGCGAGAGTCTAAACCGCGCGAGGCACGTTCGGGGCGAGGGCGAACGGCATGAGTGTGCTGCTTAGCTGGCTGATTACCCTGCTCGTGGTCGCCTTGCTTGCCACATTCGTGCTCTACCTGATCAGCCTGCGTCGGTTACCGCTCGAGGAACGGCCGCGCACGCGAACCTTCAACCGCTTTGGCGAGTTCATCGAATACGCCGAGAACCCGGACTACCGGGAGAATCCCGGCGAAGGCGCCGACGAGTCGGCCAAATAGCTGCGAGCAAAGCGCACAAGGTAGGCGGGCAAGCGGCCACACCCCGTCGTGACCGGCCGCGCACGCTGTATTCCTTAACCGGGATCACCTATCCTGGAGGAACGGGCTTGTATTCGTCGCGGGGCCGGTAAAACCGCCCAGGAAAGGATGCATTGTTCACCTATGTTCCTCGTGACCACCATTGGGCGCCGCATCGCCGGGCGGCTGCGCGGCGCGCCGGGACCGCTCCGCCGGCGTTGGCACCGCTTAACTCTTCGCCGACCGGGCGACAGGGCACGGCAAAAGTTGGCCGACCCCTGGCGGCAAGAACCGCATTGGTTTCCCGGCGGCACCCCGCCCCGTAGTCACAACCGGGTAACCCCCCTCATCGACGGCCAGGCCTTCTTCGACGACCTGGCGACCACCCTCGGCGCGGCAAAGCACTATGTGTACATCGTAGGCTGGTATATGACGCCGGCCATCCCCTTGCAACGGGGCTCCATGGAAGCCCTGGTCGCTAGTCGTCTGCGGGGTTTGCTCGCCGAAACCGCCCAGCGTCTCCCGGTGCGCGTCCTCATCTGGAGCGGCGCCCCGATCGTGTTCCAACCGGATACCGACGCGACGGCCGCGGTCAAACGCGCGCTCGAGGAGCATGCCCGCTTGACCGGAGGAGATCTGCTCTGCAGGCTCGACCATTGCGCGCACTTCAGCCATTGTCATCACCAAAAAGCGATCGTAATCGATGGGCAAGTGGCCTTCGTCGGCGGCATGGACCTCACCACCCTGCAGGGGGATCGCTGGGATCTTCCCGGTCATCCCCTGCGCGCCGGCATCAATTGGCATGATGTGCAGCTACGCCTGGAAGGGGAGGCGGTGGCCGACGTGGAGCTGAACTTCCGTCAACGCTGGATAGCGGCGGGCGGCGATCACTCGTTGCCCACCTGCGCTCCCACCTGGCAGCCGGACTGGCAAAGTCCAGTGCAGATCGTCCGCACCATTCCGCGCCGGATCTATGACTTCGCGCCCCGTGGGGAATACGGCATTCATCATGTGTACCTGAGCGCCATCGAGCAGGCTCGCCGGCTGATCTACCTGGAGAACCAATATCTGTGGTCGCCGGAGATTCGTCAGGCGTTGGTCGATGCGATTCAGCGGAACGCGGACACGACGTTTCGCATCGTGATCGTGCTCCCCGCCCGCGCCTACGACGGCAAGTGGGACAACGACAAACACGTGGAGGCGTTGCGCAAGGCGGATAAGGGGCGCGGCATCGTATCCGTGTACTGCCCCTACGCCTCCGGTCCCAACTTGGGAGTGCAACCGTTCAGCTACCGGCCTGTCTATGTCCACGCCAAGGTCGGCATTATAGACGATGAGTGGTTGCTGATCGGCTCCGCGAACTTGAACGATCGCGGCCTGATCACCGATAGCGAAATCCTGGCCGTAACCCATGACCCCGCCGTGGCGAGACAGACGCGGATCGATCTGTGGACCGAGCATCTGGCGCTGCCGCGCGAGGAAGTAGAGGCCGCCGAACCCCATACCCTGGTCGATGGCGCCTGGGTCGCCCGAGCGGCGCGCAACGCGCGGATCGTTCAACAGGGCGACCTCCCCCTGCTCGGCACCATTCACCGCTACGAACTCGGCGCGATGCCTGGCTCCTGGATCCTGGACGATGCCCAAGCGCTGGTGGTTGAGCATTAGCTGCCCCGAAAACTGTAATTTCCGAGCGACGGGGTTGCCCCGCCGCTCGGAAATTACTGTACTGCGCGATCCTTAGTTCACTCTGAAGGACAGCGGGGCCGCCCAAATCCCAGGGTTGCCGGCGGCGTCGTTCGCCCGCGCGCGCCAGAACAGGTTCGCCTTCGGCAGCGACGCCGTGCTGAATTGCGTGGCGGTGAGCGTTTGATTGACTACCGTTGAGGAGAAACTGCTCGAGGTGCTGACCTGGATCGTGTAGGAGGCCGCGCCGGAGATGTCGCTCCACTTGAAGGTCGCCGTCTGACCGAAGGAGAGGCGTGCCCCGTTCGCCGGACTGATCAGCGCCGGCGCGATCAGCGGTTGAGGCGGCGTCGGATTCACGGTGAGCGTTGCCGTCTGCGTTACGCCCGCGGCGGAGGCGGTGATCGTGACCGTGGTCGCCGTGCTGACCGCGGTCGAGCTCACGAAAAAGCCGCCGGTAACCGATCCCTTGGGGACGAAGATGCTCGAAGGCACGCTCGCCACCGCCGGGTTGCTGCTCGAGAGCAGGATCTGGGTGTTGTCGGATAGCGCGGGCGAGCCCAGCGTGACGGTGGCGTTGGTGCCGTTTCTACCGCTCGTCACCGTTGAGTCCAGGGTGATCGCCGTGGGCGGCTGCTGTGGCTCAAGGGTGATCTGGGCCTGCAAGGTGACGCCGTTCATGCTCGCGCTGATCGTGACCGGTGTGGCCGTCGTTACCGCGCTCGTCGTGATGTTGGCCGGAACGGAGGTGCTGCCGGCCGGCACGGTAACCGTCGCCGGTACGCTCGCCGCGGGCGAGTTGCTGGAGAGGCTTACCACCAGGCCCCCGGCCGGAGCAGGGCCGTTCACTTCGGGGACCGCCGCCGGCGGGCTGCCGAACTGATCGGGAAAGCCGCCGGTGATCGTGCCACTCGGCTCGATGGTAAGCGACTGCAAGGTCGGCGGCTCCACGGTAAAGCTCACGGATGCAGACCCTCCGTTGAGCGACGCGGTCACCGTCACGGGAGTCGGCGTCGTCACCGACCCAAGCGGGAACTGGAATTGGTCAAACGCGAAGCCCGCGGGCATGGTAAAGGTCGCCGGCACCGGAGCGACGTCCGGATTGCTGCTGGTCAGGTTCACCACGGCGCCCCCAGCCGGAGCCGGACCGCTGAGCTGAAGCTCTACGTTCTCGGTCAGGCCGCCCGGCGGGGTCGCGCTCGATCCCAGGGTGAGCGATACGGGCGTGGGCGGCGTGGCGGGGACGATGAACGTGCCGGTGGCCGAAAAGGCGGTATTGGCCGGAGTGTCCGGCGCGGAGTCGCCCTGGGTTGAGAGCACGTGCCAGAACTTCGTCCCGGCCGAGAGCGAGGTGACAGACCAGTGCGCCCCGGTGATCTGGTTGTCGCCGTACTCGATATTCTTGAACCCGGAGTCGTCGGCGATCTCGAGCACGTAGCCCGATTCCTGCGGATTGGGCACGTCCGTCCAGGTGAGGTTCACCGGCAGCGGTACCGTGGCGCCGTTGGCTGGGGTGAGCAGCGTGGGCGGCGGCGGCAGCGGCGCATTGAAGGAGAGCGTGAAGGTGTCGAGGTTCGAGGGGACGCCCTGAATGTGATCGGCGTTCACCGCCGAGACCCGCAGGTAATAGATGCCTTGCGGGATACTGTCGCCAAATATCAGCGAGGAGCTGGTATTGGGGATGTTGTCGTCCTTCAGCTCGTTCGTGGAAGGAAAGTTTCGGTCCATCGACGCTTCAACCGTATAGGCCGCGGCCCCTGGAACGGCGCTCCAACTGAAGGAGAAGGACTCCATGGGATGGAACGCGGTGCCGCCGTTGATCGGATTGAGGGTCGGCGATCCCGGTTCCCCGGCGTTGGCCCCAGTCACGGTGAAACTCTGGACCTGTGACCACGGACTGGTGACGAAAGATCCATTCACCGCATCGACATGCCAGAAGTAGGTACCATTCGCCAGCCCGCTGACCGTATCCTGCGTCTGACCGCTGGTCGAATTGTGCGCGATCACGGGCGAGAGGTTCGACGAGGGGCTGACCTCCCAGTTGTAGGCGACGATTCCGGACGGGTCGCTGACCGCCGACCAGGAAATCGTGAACGGCACGGTGACCTGGGCTCCGTTCGCGGGCGAGAGCCCGGTGGGCGCCCCTGGTCCGGAGGATGCATGGGCGCGAGCGGCGCCCAGCAACGCCGACAGCAGGATCGCAAGCAGCGCAAGTGCGCGGGTAATCTTCATGGTAGAGAACTCCAGCGTCGGGGGGCTGTCCCCCGCGACTCACTACACAACGGCGTAGACGACCGATCGATAAGCTGTCCGCTCGGCTTCCCTCCTCTCCACTCCCGACGGTCGCGTGCGCGCCGGCAAACGCGTGCCCCGGAACGGTCACACGCTACAAGAGCGCCGGTCGGGCCGGAAAATACATGCGGAGCCGGGCAGTCACACACCGTAACGTGGCGCGTATCTTCTCATAGGCCGCCCAATACCTAC
>JAICHN010000052.1 GCA_025924845.1 Chloroflexota bacterium
ACATCTGGGCTGAGTATGCGCGCGGCGACGACCGACAGGTCGAACAGGCCGAGGTGAACAAGTTCGTCGGCGGCAAGATGTTCTTCGTCAAGTTCGGCAGTGGACGACGGGACCCGGTCTGGCCGATTGACCTATTTTTGCCTCAGGCAACGCAGGTCCAAACTATCCTGGGCTACCTGCTCTCTGACGCGATTGAGGGTTTTCCCGTGCCGTTTTATCCCCGATGTCTTCAGCGAGCCCATGAGAATGCCGCGCTCGTCGACTTCGACCTCGATATTCTTCAGGATGAGATCTTTGAGGGCATACGCATCAGTCTGGATACCGACGCGCCCGTCCTGGATGCCTTCCGCCTGCAGGATGCCGATCCCGCCCACGCACGGTACCGTTAGCGAGGAGGAGCCATGCCGCGGATTGAGTTGTTCGAGCGCGAGCACATCGTCGGGGTCTTCCGCGGCTTTCGTGAAGGAGGCCTCGAGTTTCACGCCGAGTTGGCCTTGCCCTACCGGAACGACTTTCAGAGTTCTCCGATGCACGGCCAGTTCCTCCTCGTGCAGCTTGAGACGCCCGAGGAAGCGGTGCTCGGCCGTATCACCGCCTTCTCCTCCGAAGGCAAGCTCTCGGTGGGGACGGGCGAGGAGTTTACTCTCCGCGCCGTGCGGGAGAGTCGACCGATTCCCGAGGATCTGCGCGAGCAATACCTGAAATACCGGGTGAACATCCGTGTGCTGGGCGTCTTGCGGAGCGGCGACGATGGGCGGATTACCTTTCTGGCCTCACATCGCCGATTGCCACATGTCGGCAGCCCGGTCGCCTTCCCCTCCGGCGCGGTCCTGCGCGAGATTGCCGGCCACAACCTGGAGGGAGCAGCGATTGGTCACTTCGCGCTGGGTGAGTACGTCTATTGCGATAATCGCCAGGACGTCAGTCTGCTCGATGGGATGCAGCGAAAGTCACCCGAGATCCTGATCCGCTTCCCCGTGGAGAGTCTGGTTTCGCGACGGTCATTCATCTTCGCCCGCGCCGGCTTCGGCAAGTCGAACCTCAACAAGCTGCTGTTCAGCATGCTCTACGAGCACACGCCGATGACGCTGAAGCGCGGTGACCGCCAGGTACCGGTGGGGACGATCATTTTCGACCCCGATGGTGAGTATTTCTGGCCGGACGATAAGGGCCGCCCCGGCCTCTGCGACGTGCCGCATCTGCGAGATAAGCTGGTGGTCTTCACCTCGCGTAAGAACAAGAGCCGCCTCTATGAGTCATTCGTGGCAAGCGGGATCAAGCTCGACCTGCGGCGGCTAGCGCCCAATGACGTGATTTCCATTGCCCTCTCGCCCGAGCGTCAGGACCAGCAGAACGTGCGCAAGCTGCGTGCCCTACGCCAGGAGCAATGGGAAAAGCTGATCAGCCTAGTGGACCAGACGGGAGCCCAGACGCCGCTCGAGGAGATCGGCACGATTATGGGCCTGGATCCGGTGAAACAGGAAGCAGAGGCACTGGCGGCACGGGCGAATATTGCGGGCATTGTACATACGCTGCACGATCGGAGCAGCCAGTTCATGGACATGCTGCTGGGAGCCCTCAAGGAGGGGAAGCTCTGCGTGGTGGATGTGTCGCAGTTGCGGGGAAGCCAGGCTATGATCCTCTCCGGGTTGATTCTGCGGCGCATCTTCGACCACAACCAGCAGGAGTTCACCGAGGCCGAATCGCGGACTATCCCCACGATCGCCGTGATTGAAGAAGCTCAATCCGTACTGAACGACCGCGCTACCTCGGCGGAGCCGTTCATCGCCTGGGTCAAGGAGGGACGAAAATACGATCTGGGGGCCATGCTGATTACCCAGCAACCGGGGAGCATTCCCAACGAGATCCTCAGTCAGGGTGATAACTGGTTTCTCTTTCACTTGCTCTCCTCGGTTGATCTGCTGAATGTACAAAGAGCAAACGCGCACTTCAGCCAGGACCTGCTCAGTGCCCTCCTCAACGAGCCGATGCCGGGCCAGGGCGTCTTCTGGAGTTCGGTGGCCGGTAAAGCCTACCCGGTATCGGTGCGCGTGCTCTCCTTCGAGCGGATGTTCGCGCCCCTGGATCCCCATTACGATCAACCGGCCGAGGCCACCTTCGCCGTGGAGCTAAGGGAACGCTTCCTGGCTGCCCTAGAAGGGATGGCCGAGGAAGGTGCTGAGACTGAAGGAGGGCAGGACGGAGGTCAAGTTGATATTGTGGCCGCGTCGGAGCGTCGAGCGATCGCCGCCCTGGGGAATGACAAGGAGATCATGGCCAAGCTGCACAGCGAAGAGGGTTGTGCATGGGGACACCTAACCGGTTTTTTGGAGGCCAAGCTGCCTAGCACGTTCGAGGATCGCAACCGACGCGCCTATCAGATGGTACGTACTGCGATGAACGAGATCCTGGGTGCGGAACGTAGCGGCTGGCACACTTATCGGAACGAACGGAACAAAGTCTATGTACGGGCGGGGAGAGGAGCCTGAGCGCCCAGCCCGTGACCCTGGGAAGGGCAGAAACCGCCCTCAACGGGATCTGTCCGTACTTCACCATGTTTCCACTCGCCTTTCCTTACGCGATTCTCAGTAAGCATGGCCGGACGGACGAGTGGGTGCTCGACCCTTTTTGTGGCCGCGGCACCACCAATTATGCCGGCCGTTTGCTGGGCATGCCGTCAATCGGGATCGACAGTAGTCCGGTGGCGTCCGCCATTGCTCAGGCCAAGCTGGCGAATACGAACCCCACGGCGATCATGCAGGCCGCACGGTGCATTCTGGCCGAAGCGCCCGAACCGACCGCCGTACCCGAGGGCGAGTTCTGGGAGTGGGCTTTCGCGCCGTCCGTGCTACACACCCTCTGTCGCCTGCGCGAGGGACTCCTGCGGAACTGTCGCTCGGATGCCCGGGTTGCCATGCGCGCTATCCTGCTCGGCGCGCTCCATGGTCCGCGCCCCAAGCATCGGCCAAGTTACTTCTCCAACCAGGCACCTCGCACCTATGCTCCCAAACCTCGGTATGCCGTGAACTTCTGGCGCGCGCGCGGCCTCATTCCAGAGCCGGTCGATGTGCCGGCGATCATCGAGGCGCGGGCGCTGCGTTACTATGGCCTGCCGGCCCGGCGGCACGAAGGCATGGTGCTGCGGGCGGATAGCAGGCTACCTGAAACCTTCGCGCGCTTAGGAAGGCCGAAGTCGTTGAGCTGGGTGATTACCTCGCCTCCCTATTACGGGATGCGTACCTATATTCCCGACCAATGGCTTCGGTCCTGGCTCCTCGGCGGTCTGGATTCAGTCGACTATTCGATGGCAGGCCAGGTGACTCACGAGAGCCCCGAGTCCATGGCAGCGCAATTCAAACGTGTGTGGCGAAACGTGGGCACATGTGCCGCGTCAGGAGCGCGTATGATCGTTCGCTTCGGCGGCATCAATGATCGTAAAACCGATCCACAGGTGATCATCATCAACTCGCTGGCCGATACGGGTTGGGAGATTACTGCCATCGAGTCGGCCGGGGCTGCGTCGGCGGGCCGTCGCCAGGCCGCGCATTTTGGGCGCGCGAAGCACACCGCCATTGATGAGTATGATATCTGGGCGCGCTGGGCAGGCTGAACAGCCATCACCGCCGAGCGGGTAGACTTGAGGCGAGAGCGCCGGCTTTGGCGTGCTCCGTACCAAGGATATGGCTATCGCCGAGAGGATAGACGGCGTGAAGATTACCCGACTCGAAAGCCTTTTCGTGCAGCCGCGCTGGCATTTTCTGAAGATGCATACCGACGAGGGCATCATCGGCCTCGGTGAGCCTGTTGTGGAAGGGCGCGCCCGCACCGTCGCCGCCGCCGTGCGCGAACTCGGTGACTACTTGATCGGTCAGGACCCTCGGCGCATCGAGCACCACTGGCAAGTGATGTACCGCGGCGCCTTCTATCGGGGCGGCCCTGTCCTGGTCAGCGCGATTAGCGGGGTCGAGCAGGCCATGTGGGATATTCTCGGCAAGTCGCTCGGCGTTCCCGTTTACCAGTTGTTGGGCGGCCATGTCCGCGAGCGCATCCGCGTCTACGCCCATTGCGCGGTGACCAGTCCGGATGACGCGGCGGCGGTCGTCGCTCCGCTGGTCGAACAGGGCTTTACGGCGCTCAAGACCGGGGTTGATGCACCGGTGCGGATTGTAGACACCAAAGAGTACATCGACCGCCAGGTCAATCGCATCACCGCCATTCGCGCCGCCCTCCCCGACCATGTAGACCTCGCAGTCGATTTCCACGGGCGGGTCAGTCCAGCCATGGCCATCCGGCTCGCGCACGCGCTCGAGGACTTGCATCTGCTGTTCATCGAGGAACCGGTGCTGCCGGAGAATGTCGATGCCCTGGTCACGGTCGCCCGTTCGACCTCGATCCCTATCGCTACGGGCGAGCGCCTATTTACCCGCTGGGGTTTCCGCGAGGTTCTGGAGAAGGGCGCCGCCGTTGTCCTCCAGCCCGACCTCTGCCACGCGGGCGGGATCGGCGAAGTGCGCAAGATCGCCGCCATGGCCGAGACCTACTTCGCCGCGGTCGCCCCGCACAATCCGCTCGGCCCCATCTCGCTTGCCGCCGGTCTTCAGGTGGATGCCTGCACCCCCAACTTCCTCTGTCAGGAGCAGGTCTCACTCGGCGTGGGCTACCTCAAGCAACCGTTCGTGGTGCGCGAGGGCTACATCGACCTCCCCACCGGGCCGGGCCTGGGCATCGAACTGGACGACGAGGCGGTCGCCGGTCAACTCAACGACGGCAGTTGGCAAACGCCCATCCTCACTCATCCGGACGATCATTCGTTCGCCGAGTGGTAGGGCAGGCATGCGCACCTAGCTCTTTACTAGCCTGCGAATGAATCCGTATGGCACGGGCGGGAGCAGATGAATGCGCGCGTACCGGGGGCACGCGCGCATTCATGCGCCCGGTGATCTTCCATGCGAATTCATCCGCAGGACCGCCCGAATCGACAATCCTCCACGCAAATTCATTCGCAGGCCCGCCCGAATCCAGGTTTCTCAGCGCATATGATCCCGTTCAAGGGCAAGGTCCGCATCGACCATCAGGCGCACCAATTCCGGGAAGCCGACTTTAGGCTCCCAGCCCAGCACCTCGCGGGCCTTGGCTGCATCGCCTACCAGAAGGTCCACTTCGGCTGGGCGGAACATGGCCGGATCCTCCCGCACATAGTCGCGCCAGTTCTCGATTCCGATATGAGCAAGGGCAAGCTGCACGAACTCCGCCACGCTGTGGGTCGCCCCCGTCGCCACCACGTAATCGTCCGGCCGCTCCTGCTGGAGCATCAGCCACATTGCTTCCACGTAGTCGCCCGCGTAACCCCAGTCGCGCTTCGCTTCGAGGTTGCCGAGGGCGATATGGGTTTGCAGGCCAAGCTTGATCCGGGCCACGCTTCGGCTGATCTTCCGGGTGACGAATTCATTGCCGCGCCGCGGACTCTCATGATTGAAGAGAATGCCCGAGCAGCCGAAGATACCGAAACTCTCCCGATAGTTGATCGTGATCCAGTGGCCATAGACCTTGGCCACGCCGTAGGGGCTGCGCGGATGAAAGGGGGTGGATTCGTTTTGCGGCACCTCCTGTACCTTGCCGATCATCTCGCTGGTGGATGCTTGATAGAACCGGATCGGATGATCGGTATAGCGGATTGCCTCTAGGAGTCGCGTGACACCCAGCGCCGTGTATTCACCGGTCAACACCGGCTGGCTGAATGAGGTCGGAACAAAGGACTGCGCGGCCAGATTATACACCTCGTCGGGTTTGGCCTGACGCAGCGCCTGAACCAGGGAATGCTGATCCAATAAATCGGCATCCACGATCTCTACGTCGTTGAGCAGGTGGCGGACCCGCTCATCGGCCAGCACGCTGGTGCGACGAACCAATCCATACACCGAATAGCCCTTGTGCAAGAGCAATTCGGCCAGATAGCTGCCGTCCTGGCCGGTGAATCCTGTAATTAAGGCGTTGGGCATGCTTTCCTCCAGTGGACGCCGCCTCGGCGGCTTCCGGCTCAGTGTGTGGTGCGCCAGTAGGTGAGCGTGTCGATCACCGTTTGAGCCAGCGGAATGGCGGGCTGCCACCCGGTCGCCCGGCGTAGGGCGGCATTGCAGCCGACCACCGCCGGCCGGTCCACGGGACGATACAGCGAGGGGTCCCCCTCCACGCGAACCGCAACCCGGCAGGCATTCAGCAAGATAGCAAGCAAATCGCCGATGGGCGTGGCAACGCCCGAACAGACGTTATAGACGGCGCCCGGCGTGCCCGCCTCGATCGCCAAGCGGTAGGCGCGCGCCACGTCGCGCACATCCGTGAAATCGCGCGCGCCTTCAAGATTGCCCGTGGCCACGATAGGCGGCGCCTCACCACGCTCGATTGCCGCCACCTGGGCCGCGAAGTCGGCCAGCACAAAGCCCTGCTGTTGGCGCGGCCCGATGTGGTTGAACGGGCGTACCCGGATGACAGGCAGGTCGAAGGCGAGAAAGTATTGGAGGGCGAGCAGATCGGCGGCGGCTTTGCTCACGCCGTAGGGATTGACCGGACGAAAGGGCTCATCCTCGACCACTGGGGTGCGCTCCGGATCCACGGCGCCGTAGACCTCACCGCTTCCCACGGCGAGCACGCGCGCCTCGGGCGCGCCCCGGCGCACTGCCTCGAGTAGGTGCTGGGTGAGGAAGAGGTTGGAGACAAACGTGGCCGTGGGATCGCCCCAGGCCGCACCCACGGCAGCCTGTCCGGCCAGGTGAAACACACGATTCGGGCCGAGATCGGCCACCAATGCGGCGATGGCCTCGGGCCGGCCAAGGTCGCACTCATGGAGGGTCAGTCCGACGGGCACGGCGCTCGACGCGGTGCGCGACACGGAGGTGCCGTGTACCTCATAGCCCGCCGCCAGGCACTCCTCGACCAGATAGCTGCCCGCGAAGCCTGCCGCGCCCGTGATCAGCGCCCGAATCACCATCGGGGCTCGTTCCCGATCCCGGCGCGATCCTTCGTCCCATCCACGGCATTTCCCCATCGCTCTGGTTTGACCGCCGGAATGCTACCATATCGAGCCGCTTCCTCGTATAGGGGTTCTGCGGCAATGGCTGTTGTCTTGGGTGGTTGCGGAGTTATACGTAAAGGCGTATGTTTCCGTCCATATGGAACGTCGAGTACACGTTCCGTCTTCTCTTCTCGTTGTTTCATCAGCTTCACCCCGCTCGGAGGCGCATCGCGGAGTCCTCGCTGTAAACCAGCACCACTGGTTACTACAAATCTACCTACCAGAGGCGTCTACGACGGTCAGGCTGCTTATCGAAGCGTGGAGAGAGTGCGATGGCGACATCGTCCGATGTTGGAAGCCCTACGGAACGGGTCATTACCTATGGCGGTTTGCGCCGGCTTAACCTGAGCATGGCAGCGTTGCATCTGGTGCAAGGCCTGATCATCCTGTGGCTGGCCAATCGAGATTTCGTGCTGCCAATCAACGTGAGCTATTTGGATTTCAAGGAGGCCACGCAATCTCTGGTTCCGGCCAGTCGGACCCTGTTCGATGTCTCGCCGGCCTGGTTGGTTGCCGCGTTCCTTTTCATGTCGGCTATAGCCCACTTGGTGATTGCCACGGTCTGGCGGCGCGGCTACGAAAGTGACCTGGCTCGTGGTTTGAATCGGGCTCGGTGGTTCGAATACGCACTTTCAGCCGCCACAATGATGGTGGCCATTGCCCTGCTGGTAGGCGTGTACGACCTGGCAAGCCTTCTGATGATCTTCGCGCTGGTGTCCGTCATGAATCTCCTGGGACTGGTCATGGAGATCCACAACCAGACAACAGTTCACACTAAGTGGATAAGCTATATGGTGGGGTGCCTTGCGGGCATCGTCCCCTGGATCGTCGTGGCGATCTACTTCTGGGCGGCCAACGACTATGGGGGCGGGCAGATCCCGGGCTTTGTGTACGGGATCTATGTGAGTATTTTTTTCTTTTTCAACTGCTTTGCCATCAACATGTGGTTGCAGTATCGCCAAGTCGGCGCCTGGCACAGTTACCTGTACGGGGAACGGGCCTACATCGTTCTGAGCCTGGTTGCCAAGTCTGCCCTTGCGTGGCAGGTCTTTGCCGGAACGCTGCGGCCCTGATGACTGCGGGACAACACAGCGAACGTGCGCGCATCCGCTGGTGGACAGCCATGTGCCGACGAAGATGGAAACCGTGTGGGCTACATGCGCGGCATTTGGTCGGCCCAGCACTCGTCCCTTGGAAATAGTGACCCGACAACGATCCGCCCATGCTCCAGGTTGTCGCAAGCTGCGTCCAGGGATTCGCGGCACCGGAGTGCCCGGGCATCATCGCCGCCGTGCTCGTATCAATGTGCCCGTGCGGATCGGCGACGCCCCCGTGGGCCGAATGTGCTGATTGGCGAGCTATTCGCGCGCCGCGTCCGCCTCCGCGCGCAGGTAGTCATCGTAGAGGCTGTAGGGAGTATAGTTCTCCTGTTCGGTCGTTGCCATCACGGTGAGCGGCTCCACGGCCCGCACCAGGTGGAGGGTAGCACAGAACAATCGAGCGAGTCGCTCGGCGCCCGGAAGCACCCGCTCGGCCGGCGCGGAGCCGTCCAGATGTACCAGGATCTGCCGGAACATCTCACTTACTCGTATCGGCGCCACGATAACGCCCGGGTGTTTCCAAGGCCACGATCAGCAAGATCGAACGCGAGGAGGTGAGTCCAACCGCGATAATCCTGGTACGACTGGCCGGGGCATTGCGGCTATATTGTCGTTCTGGCCAGGAGTTAGCTGCTATGCCTGAGATCGAAATCAAAGCCCTGAGCGACTCGCCGACAATCAGGCTGTCGTGCCCGCGGCGCATCAGCCGATTGAACCGCGCTCGGCTGGGCAGGGTGGGGAAGGAGTCCCACAGCCACTGCCGCTCATTTATCTCACGCCAAGCATAAACGTGTCAGGGTCAGCCGAATAGGTAAAGATCGGTCGGAAGGGCCAGGCTCGGCCGAGCGAATGCCCTAACGGGGCACTTCCAGGCGAAAGCGGTAGCGGTCGGCGCGGTAGATCGTGCGCCCAAAGATCGCGGGCACTTCCCCGTCATCGAGCCGGAGGTAGGTAGTCTGGCTGATCACGAGGGTGGGATCGCGCCGCGACTGCTGGAGCAGTTGCGCGTCGCCCGCCGTGGGAAGCGCCGCCTCCAGTTCCTGCGACCCGTGCGCGAGATGCAAGCCCAGGTTGGTTTCCATGAACTCATACAAGGAGTTGGCTTCGAGGTCGGCGTCGAGGATGCGCCGGAATAGCTGATAATTAAAATAGGCGGTCTCCAGAGCCATCGGCAGATCATCGGCCAGGCGCAGGCGTCGCATGTGGATCACGGCCTCGCGGATCCCCAGTTGCAGATGGTCGCTCACTTCCGGGGGGGCCGGGACCACGTCCCGCGCCAACAGCCTGGCCGAGGGCGTCATCCCCCGCACCCGCATGTCCTCGCTGAAGCCGCGCAAGCGACTGAGCTCGCGTTCGACCATGCTATGGGCCACGAACGTGCCGCGCCCACGTTCGCGCCGGAGCAGCCCCTCGCGCATCAGCCCTTCGAGCGCCTGGCGTACGGTCATGCGGGCGATCTCGAACTGGCGGCTAAGCGTCTGCTCCGACGGTATGGCCTGCCCCGGTTGCCAGGTGCCTGCCGCAATGTTCGCCCGGATCAGCACCTGGAGTTGCTGATACATAGGCACTTCGGTATGTTTGTCGAGGATGGACGCCATTGCTCCTCTTCTCCATCAACTCAAGGCGCGGACGATCAGGCAATGACGGCAAGAGCAAGGAGCATTGTACACCCTCCTCGGCGAAACGGCGGCAAGATCGCGGGACTACGAAGGGGACCGCACGGTCGTCTAGACATTAGCGGTTCCGCCGGCTCGATCGTACTCAGGTGCCTCCGTGCTGTCAAGGGTGCGATTGACAACCCCCTAACCCGATGCTATACTTCGTCCATTCTTGAGGCTGTCTAGACCGGTTACTGCTAGAATGCAACCTGATCGGGTTGGCATGGCGGGGCAGCGAAGTTATCCGCGTGGATTTGCTGACTTACGGAGAGCGCTAAGCGATTGCCCAGTCACGCCGGCCGAAGTTTGCCGCGTACTTGGCAAGGAGAACCGAGGGGGGACGATGGCGAGTTTTTCGGTTCGAGGATACCGGCCGGGCGACGAGGCACCCGTGGTCGCGCTGTGGAATCGCTGTCTTCCGGCCGACCCCATTACCGCCGAGCGGTTCGCGGCTCAGGTGCTGCTTGATGTGAATTTCGATGCCGGGGGCTTCCTGGTGGCCGAGCAGGAAGGGGCGATCGTCGGCTTTCTGCTTGCCCTCACCCGGCAAACACCCATGCAAGGGCTGGATAACGATCCGGAGGATGGCTGGATTAGCGTCTTTTTCGTCGATCCGGCGTTTCGTAAGCAGGGAATCGGCCAGGCGTTGCTCGACCGGGGCCGGGCGCACGTCGCGGATCGGGGCCGCCGCTGGGTGAGCGTCTCTCCCTACGCGCCCAACTATTTCTGGCCGGGGGTGGATGCCGACCTCTACCCCGATGCATTGCGCTTTCTGCGCAAGAATCACTTTGAAACGATCGAGACACCCGTGTCCATGACCGCGAGCCTGCTTGGGTTCAGCATTCCCGACAGCGTACGGGACTTGCGGCGCCGCCGCGAAGACGAGGGTTATGCCTTCGGCACCCTGCGTGACGACCAGATCACGGGCGTGCTGGAGTTCAACAGCCGCCATTTCTCGGCCGACTGGGCCAGGGCGATCCGGGAAGGGCTCCTGCGCGGCGTGCCGCGTGAGCGGGTGCTGGTCGCGTCACGCGGCTCGGCGATCGTCGGTTTCTGCCTGTATGGCGGCTACGACAGGGTGGCCGAGCGCTTCGGCCCCTTCGGAGTTCATCCCGATTTGCGTCGTGTCGGATTGGGCAGGATTCTTTTGTATCTCTGCCTGGATCGCATGCACGCGAACGGCCTGCAAAGTGCCTGGTTTCTCTGGACCGGCCTTGATGACCCTGCCGGCCACCTGTATACCAGCGCCGGCTTCCACGTGGCGCGCTCGTTTACCGTGCTACGCGCGGACGCGGCCTCCGGCGAGAGGAGGTGAGGGCGCGCAAAACAGACACCTGATCATCTCCCGCTCGGCATGTTTATCATTTTAGATCAAGGAGACTGCGCAATGCTTATTCGCCGGAGCCTGGCCGCGGTTACTCTCTTATCGCTGGCCGCGGCGACGTTGGGGAGCACCGCCCATTCCCGTGTGGCGGCGGCCGCTCAGACCACGGTGACCTACTGGACGCACGTCAACGCGCCCGCCCAAAAGGTTGAGAAAAAGCTGATCAGCCAATTCGAGGCCAAGAATCCCAGCATCAAGATCAACTATGTGGTGGTCGACTTCAACAGCCTGCCCACCAAGCTCACCACGGCCCTGGCCGGCGGCGCCGGACCGGATATCTTCAACTATTTCCGCTCTTTCGCTCCCGCTCTGGTGCAGCGTAACCTGATCGCACCCGTGGACTTCAAGGCGTTCGGAGTGGCCGATCAGAAGGCGTTCACCAGCCGTTACGTACCCTCGGTGATCGGCGGCTACACCTTCGGCAACACGATTTATGGGGTGCCGCACGAGGTATCAAACTTCGCCTTCTGGGTAAACGGCGCTCAGTTCAAGGCCGCCGGGCTGGATCCGGTCAAGGATTTTCCCAAGACCTGGGCGGACGTGGTGCGTCTGGGCAAAAAACTGACCATCACCAAGAACGGCAAGGTGGTTCAGGAAGGCATATCGCTGCCGCTCTACAACGTGGTCCGCGACACGCTCACCCTCGATTCCATGGCCCGTCAGGCGGGTGGTGGGCTATTCAGCGAGGACGGCAAGAAGGCAATGTTGAATAGTCCGTCCGCCATCAAGGCGCTCCAGACCTGGGCGGACATGGTACATGTCTCCAAGATCAACGATCCTGCCCTCGGTCCCACCGCCTCGACGGACAACACCAACCTTTTCGGCGACGGCACCGCGTCCATGACCAACGTGGGCGGCTCCTGGCTGACCAGCATCCTCCAGCAAACCTATCCCAAGGTGTACAAAGCCTACAACGTGGGGCCGGAACCGCGCTTCAACACGAAGCTGAAGATCGGCTCTGATATCTACGGCTTCGGTTTGTTCGTGACCAAGGCGTCCAAGAATCAGGCGGCAGCCTGGCAATTCGCCCGCTTCCTGGTCGATCACGGCAATGACTACTTTTCAGGCGCGGGCATCTGGTTGGGCGATAAGGCCCCCTTGAACCCGAAGTTGACCGCGACCCTGAAGAAATGGAACGTCTTCGAGAGCACCTTCTCCGAAGGTTCCTTCCTGCCCCCCGTGACCAACTATAATCAGCTCGCCAATATCATCGAACGGGCGATTGAGCGCTCCGTCTTGAACGGTCAGAGCGCCAAATCCTCCCTCGATCAGGCGCAGCAGGAAGCCCAGCCGCTCATGCAGTAAGGTGGCGGGCCGCGTGGCGGAATGGAGCGGTCTCTCTCTCACCTTGGGAGGCCGCTCCTTCCCCTTCTTCGCGGTGTTTGGTCTGGGGCGCGAGGCGCGAAAGGGGTCGGCGTGGTAGGGATGCAGGGTATACGACGAAGAGGCAGGGGATTATCCCTGGCCCAACGGCGTTCGTTGTTTGGCCTGTTGTTCGTCCTGCCCGGTATCGTGCCGCTGCTGATCTTCGTCATCTATCCCATAGGAAGTGCTCTCTACCTCAGCTTTACCAATTGGGAACTCCTCGGCTCACCCCAGTGGCAAGGAGTGCAAAATTACACCGAGTTGAGTTCGGATCTGCAGTTCCGCTCGGCGCTGACCGTCACCCTGGAGTTCGCCCTCGGCACCGCCGTGCCGTCTTGCCTACTCGCCGTCGGCATTGCCCTGCTGTTCAACGCCGGCGTCCGCTACACCGCCTGGTACCAGCCGCTGCTCTTTTTGCCGGCGGTGCTGCCGGTGGTGGTGACCAGTCTCGTATGGGGTGTCCTCTACCAGGGCAACGGCGTGATCAACAACGTCTTCGGGCTGAACATCGGCTGGCTGACCGACCAGAGTTGGGCGCTGCCCGCCCTGATGATCATGACGGTGTGGACCAACCTGGGCTACTACGCGGTGATCCTCCTTGCCGGCATTCGAGAGATTCCCCACGACTACTACGAAGCCGGCAGGCTCGACGGCGCGGGGACGGCGGCGTTGATCTGGCATATCACCCTGCCCCTGGTCCGGCCCGCCTTATTGTTCGTGGTGGTAATCGCCACCTCGAACGCGCTGACCCTGTTCATCCAACCGTACCTGTTGACCCAGGGTGGTCCGGGCGATGCCACCAGAACGCTCTCCGAATTGATCTACGACACGGCGTTCAGCTTTCTGGAGATCGGCAGGGCGTCGGCCATGTCGTTCATCTTGCTGCTGATTTCACTCGTGGTGGCCGCGGTCCAGTTCAGTGTCTTGCGCTCGGGAGATAGCTGAGATGAGTGCTCCGGAGACGGGCCGGCGGCCGGGCGTGGCGCGATCTATCCTGGTCCATGTCGCGCTTGCGATAGCGGGAATCATCGTGGGCATCCCTCTCTACTGGACGGTGATTTCATCGCTCACCACCAACGCGGCGATTTTCGCCACGCCCGTGCAATGGATTCCCCCTTCGCTCCATCCGGAGAATTTCTCGCAGGCTCTCTCCTCGGCCCCATTTGGGCGATACTTCTTCAACAGCACCGTCGTCGGTCTGGCGGTTACGCTCACCACGCTGGTCAGTTCGGCGTTCGCGGGCTACGGATTCGCCAAGTTCCGCTTTCCGGGGCGGCGTATCCTCTTCGTGGTGGTGCTAATCGCGCTCATGGTGCCGTTTCAGGCGATCATGATTCCCCTGTTCGTACTTGCCCGTCAGCTGGGATGGCTCAATTCCTATGCCGGCCTGATCGTCCCCGGCGCCGTGAGCGGTTTCGGTATCTTCCTGATGCGCCAGTTCATGAGTAAGCTGCCAGATGCCCTCCTGGAAGCGGCCCGATTGGATGGCTGCAATGAATTCATGGTCTTCCTGAAGGTTGCCCTGCCGCTGTCCCGTTCGGCCCTGTCAGCCCTGGCCGTGCTCACCTTTCTCGCCAGTTGGAACAACTTCCTCTGGCCGCTGATCGTAGCGCAGAGTGCCGATGTCTTCACCGTCCCTCTGGGCATCGTGCAGTTCCGCGGCTCGTATTCCACCAACTACATTCAGATCCTTGCCGTGGCCCTGGTGGCGGCGGCTCCGGTGGTCGTGTTGTACCTGGCCATGCAGCGACAGATTATCTCGACGTTCGCCTCCAGCGGTATAAAGGGTTAGAGAACGGCACGCCGGCTCCGTCCGCGCGCCATGAATGAGGAAAGGAGATTCCGCTCATGCCAACCGTTGAACGGGTCCTGGCTATCGGCGGTCATGCCGCCGATATGGAATTCAGCGCGGGCGCCGCTATCGCGAAGTACACGGCGGCGGGCGCCCACGCCGTTTTGTTGCACTGTACGGCGGGCGAGATGGGACACCCTCGCCTGTCCGGTGAGGAGTACGCGAAGCAGAAGATCGAAGAGGCGCATCGAGCCGCGAAGGTTCTGGGCGGCGAGGCACGGTTCCTGCCCTATCCGGACGCGGGCCTGCCGCGGAATGACGAGGTTGCCTATGCCATTGTCGACGTCATTCGCGAGGTTCGGCCCGATGTGGTGATCACTCATTGGCGCGGGAGTTTCCACTCCGACCACAACAACACGCACTACAATACCCTGCAAGCCCTGTTCTACGCCGCGCTGCCTTCGATCAAGCGTACCCATCCCGCCTTTACGCCCTCCCACCTTTTCTTCGCCGAGAACTGGGAGGACATGGATGATTACCTTCCCGATATCTATCTGGACACCACCGATGTCTACGATCGCTGGGTCGAGGCCGCCTCCCAGTACGAACTGTTTAGCGGATCAGTTTCCGGCTTCCGCTACCGTGATTACTATGAATCACTGGCCGTGATGCGTGGCTGCCTGGCCAACTTCAAGCGGGCCGTGACGTTGATGCGTCCGCCCGAGGCGCGGATCAGCTACTGGAAGGATTTGCCGTAGATGCAGCGCGGGCATCCAGCGGTGGTACCGGGTTGCGACGTCTTCATGGAGGAGGCCGCCGTCGAACTGCAAGGCCGGCCCTTGGCCGTGCTCGCCGGTTCCGGCGCGGTCACCGCTCGCCTGATCCCCATCGTTACGGCGCTGCGATCGCGCCGGGATCTGAACATCGTGGCCCTCTTCGGCGCGGAACATGGCCTGCGGGGCGCCGAGCCTGCCGGCAAGGCCGTCGACTCCACGGGCCGTTCCGGCCCGGATCTACCAGTGTACAGTCTCTATGGCGAGCATCGGGAGCCTACCGACGAGATGCTGCAGGGCGTCGACACCATGGTGATCGACTTCCAGGATGTCGGTCTGCGCTGGTACACCTATGCCTCGACTATAAGGGCCGTGCTCAAGGCCGCGGCACGGCGCAATCTACCGGTGATTCTGCTCGATCGGCCCAACCCGTTGGGCGGGATGCTTCTCGATGGTCCGGTCACGGATCCCGCCTTCCTCAGCTTTGTCGGCGCGGCCCAGGTGCCGATTCGCCATGGCCTGACCCTTGGTGAACTGGCCTGCTGGATGAACGATCACGAAGGGATCGGGGCACCGTTGCGGGTGATCCCGATGCGGGGCTGGCGGCGCGAGTTCTGGTTCGACGCCACCGGTCTGGCCTGGGTAGCGCCCTCGCCGAACCTCCCTACCGATGATACCTGCCTGCCTTATGCCGCAACCTGCTTGATCGAGGGCACGCCGGTGTCGGAAGGGCGAGGCACCGCGCAGCCCTTCAAAGTCCTGGGCGCGCCCTGGATCGATGGGGAGCAGCTTGCCGCTCAGCTCAACCGGCTCGATCTGCCGGGGGTGCGTTTTGGCCCTACCTGGTTTCGTCCGTCCATGAGTAAGTACGCGGAGCAGATCTGCGGTGGAGTCCAACTGCATATCGAGGATAGGTATGCCTTTGCCGGGGCGCGCATCGGGCTGCATCTCCTGGCGACGCTCCGCGCGCTGTATCCGGAGCACATGGCGTGGATTCGCGATGACTCCGGTGCTTATGTAGTTGACCTCTTGCTCGGCAGCGATGCCCCACGCCAGGCCATCGAGCAGGGCGACCGGGTAGACGACATGGTGACCTCCTGGCAGGCCGACCTGAAGCGATTCGACGAAGAGCGCCGCGACGTTCTCCTCTACGCCGATCCCACGGCTCACCACCTGGCATCGGGCAGTGCTTTATCGCAAACGGAACGGGTGAACGCGCGCACGGCTGATATTGATACGTTGAGCGCGCTGGAGATTCTGCGCCTGATCAGCGAGGAGGACGCGACGGTTCCCGCCGCCGTGGCGCGCGAACTGCCGGCCATCGCCGCCTGTGTGGAGCGTGTGGCTCATGCCCTGCGGAACGGGGGCCGCCTCATCTATGCCGGCGCCGGATCGAGCGGCAGGATGGGTGTTCTGGACGCGGCGGAGTGCTACCCCACCTATGGGGTCGATTCGTCCCAGGTGTTGGCGCTGCTTGCCGGCGGCCCCGCCGCCATGACCAATTCGGTCGAGGCCGCCGAGGATAACACGACGCGCGGCGGCGAGGACGTGGATGCGCTGGGCGTGAATGAGCAAGACGTGGTGGTGGGGATTGCCGCCAGCGGCCATACGCCGTACGTGGTGGGCGTGCTTCGCCGCGCCCGAGAGCGCGGCGCCTACGCCGTCGCCCTGGTCGGCAACGGCGCCGGATCGGTGGCAAGCGCCGCGGATCTGGTGATCGCGCCGGCGACCGGTCCCGAGGTCATCGCGGGGTCGACTCGGATGAAGGCGGGCACCGCGCAAAAACTGGTGCTCAATATGATCTCCACCACTGCCATGATCCTGACCGGCCGGACCTTTGGCAACCTCATGGTCAATATGCGGGCGGTCAACGACAAACTTCGCGAACGGATGCGGCGAATAGTCGCGGAAGCGGCCCAGGTAAGCCTGGAGGTAGCGGAGGCAGCGCTTGCCGCGTCTGATCATGACATGAAGACCGCCATTGTGATGCTGCTCTCCGGGGTGGATGCCGCCGAGGCACGACAGCGGCTGGAGCGCGCGTCCGGCGTGGTGCGCGACGCCGTGTGAGGCTCCAGGGTACCGCGAGGGAAGGCTTGCCGTTCTCCGCCTTATCGGCCTCCCGACCGCTTGGCGTGCCGGGAGGCCGATGAAGTAGCATGCGGCGCTAGCCTGGATTATGCATGACGATAGGAACCCTGGGAGCGCGCCCATCTTGGGCGTCCCCGTTCGCCCGGAATCCTACGGGGACGGGCGAGACGCCCGCGCTCCCGGGAACAGGGCTACCCATGAATAATCCAGGCTAGCTGAGCAGATAACCTATGATCTGCCCGAGCTGGTTAGAAGCGTCGATGGTGATCGGGCTGCTCAGTGTTGTAGTCGGCGGTACCTGCAATCCAAAGCAATTCGAGCCTCCCGCCGACCAGGGCGGTGTCGCGGTCGTGTAGGCACGCTTGCCTCCTACGAAGCCGGTATCCCACAGCCAACCCGGCGGTAGCGTCCCTGTACTTGCGCCCGTCCAGGGCGTCCCAAGCCACTCCAGATCGTAGATTTGGTTGGTTGGGGTGTAACTAGTATTTATCGACAGGCTGAAGACGACAGCGCCGCT